>JBIJCS010000426.1:0-4511 GCA_044344575.1 Pirellula sp.
CAAACCTACGGCGGCGAAAACTCCTGGGAATTGCAACGATTTATCGCAAAACGCTATCTTCGATGGCCACCAAATCCTCACTCCGATAACCAACGTGCAAGCCTTCGCCTAACACTCCCCTCTTACCCACACTTTGAATTTGAACACCGCGCACTGAAGTACCTACTCAAAACCCAAAAAAAGGACGGCTCCTGGCACGTCTCGAGCCGCGCTACACCCGTCCAAGAGTTCTTCGATAACGGCGACCCCCACGAAACCGATCAGTTCATCTCCATCATGGCAACCGCCTGGGCCACCGCCGCACTCGCCAACGCTTGGATCGGCCAACCTGCACCACTGTCCTACTAAGACTCTCCAACACCCATTCTCCAACACCCATTCTCCAACACCCATTCTCCAACACCCATTCTCCAACACGCACTCTCCAACACCGCAGCCACCTACCTCGGATCAGCCTCCCTGCAACTTACCGCGCGAAGGCTCACATCGAACCATAACATGGCAACTGCCCAATAGCCAATTCAACGGAGTGTGGCGGAGCGTCAGCAAAAAAGCCACAAACCACTGAAAAATAAGGATTTACAGGCCCTCCAAGCCGTCCACTCCTCGCCCCGAACGACGCACGCCCAAGCCTGTTTTAAGCTTTCTACTGAATTGAAGTTGCCTTGAAAGCCGAATCGACTATATTTTCACCCCCTGTCTAGCAGACTCGGTACTCCGCGAACACCGCACCCAAGCACCCCGTCCGCTATCCTTTTGCATCCATCACCTACACCACTCTGAGCATCACCACCCTGGTGGGAATCGATCATGAAAGACGGCATTCACCCAAACTACTTCGAAACCAAGGTGACCTGCGGTTGTGGCAATAGCTTTACTACCCGCAGCACGCGGAAAGAGTTGAAGGTCGACATTTGCAACGTTTGCCACCCGTTCTACACAGGCAAACTCAAGTTCGTCGACACCGCAGGACGGATTGAAAAATTCCAAAACAAGTTCGCTGCCGGTACCTACGCAAGCCTCTCGAACAAGAAGCCTGCTGCCAAGAAGAAGTAGCTGTACCATCGCGTTTGGCTGGTGTGTTAGCCCAGCGTCGATGGCAATCTAAAATTCAGTGCGCTGCAAGATTGCCCAAGCAACTTGCAGCGTTTTTTTTTATCCTCTCCGTTAAAAAAACTTCGCACTCAAATACTTCGCACTTAATAAGCTTCTGCGTCGGGATACCCAACAGGGGCAAGGAAAACCAAGACTATGAAAATCCGAGAACAAATGGAACAAACCCTTGCCCGATTCACAGAACTCGAGCAAATGATGTCCGACCCCTCGGTCCTCGCTGGGGAATCCGGAAACATGGCCAATATCCTCCGTGAACACGGCGGGCTCTCCAAAACTGCACTGAAATACCGCCGATACAAAAAACTCTCCGATGACCTCCGCGACCTCGCTCCCATGCTCGCCTCCAGCGATCCAGACGAACGCGAAATGGCAAATGAAGAATCCAAAACCATTCGCGAAGAACGCGAAAAAATCTGGGATGAACTCCTCGAACTCTCCGTCGGAGGTGACGACGCAAACCGTACCCGCTGCGTGATGGAAATTCGCGCCGGCACCGGTGGCGAAGAAGCCGCTCTCTTCGCTCGAGACCTGTTCGAAATGTACCGCCGATACGCAGAAGTCAAAGGTTGGAAGTTCGAAGTCATGGACTCTAGCATCTCCGAACGAGGAGGCTTCAAAGAAGTTATCCTCTCCATCGAAGGTGACGGTGCCTACCGAGAACTACAATTCGAAAGTGGCGGACACCGAGTTCAACGCGTCCCCGAAACCGAAGCACAAGGCCGCGTCCATACCTCCGCTGCTACCGTCGCCGTCATGCCCGAACCCGAAGATATCGAAATCGATCTCAAACCCGAAGATTATCGACTCGATAAATTCTGCGCTTCAGGTCCCGGAGGCCAACACGTCAATAAAACAGAATCCGCCATCCGGCTCACTCACCTCGAAACCGGAATCGTCGTGCAATGCCAAGACGAAAAAAGCCAACATAAAAACCTAGCCAAAGCAATCCGCGTTCTCAAAACCCGATTGTACGAGGCAAAACGCGAAACCGAACGCAAAGAACGCTCCAAAGAAAGAATGTCTCTCATCGGATCCGGCGACCGCTCTGAACGTATTCGAACCTATAATTTCCCCCAAAATCGACTCACCGATCACCGCATCAACTTGACCCTCTATAAACTAGATCACGTCATGACCGGTGACCTCGCTCCTGTCGCTTCTGCTCTGCTCGAATACGAACGGTCCATGCTGCGTGATGACGAAGCTGCATAATACTACGAACTAGACGACAACTAGACGACAACGAAACGGACGCTATCGAAAGAACAGGGAAGTAATCGCCTATGAGCGAGACCGGAACAACTCAAAACGAACCGTGGACCATTCTGCGCATGCTCCAATGGACCACGGAACACCTCAAAAAACACGGCTCTTCCTCCGCAAGACTCGACGCAGAAGTCCTCTTCGCCCACGCGCGAAAATGCAAACGCATCGACCTCTATGCCGCCTTCAACGAAGAACCACCCGAAGAAGTCAAAGCCGTATTTCGCGAACTCGTCAAACGAAGAGCCGCCGGTGAACCCGTCGCCTACCTCGTCGGCCAAAAAGAATTCTACTCCCTCTCCTTCGTCGTCGATAAACGATGCCTCATCCCCAGAGGTGAAACCGAACATGTCGTGATCGAATGCCTCGATCGCCTAAAAAAAATACCCGCAACAAATCCAGATACTCCACCAATCCAAATCGTTGATGTCTGCACCGGCTCCGGATGCATCGCAATCACCACCGCCAAAGAAGCCCTAAAGCTCGGAAAACCAATCGCTATTACCGCAATCGACCTCTCCCCTGATGCCCTCGCCGTCGCTCGCCAAAATGTCGAACTTCACCAACTCCAAAACATCGTCTCGTGCATCGAAGCCGATTTACTAGCGACCATCGAACCCAATTCCTGCGACTTTATCCTCAGCAACCCCCCCTACGTATCCCAACCCGAATTCGAGAAACTCGATAAATCAGTTCGCAACTTCGAACCACGTCTCGCTCTCGTCTCCGGTGAAAAAGGTACCGAAGTTATCGAACGACTGATGGATCAAAGCACTCAATGCCTCAAACCAGGCGGCTGGCTCATTTTTGAACTCTCACCCATGATCGCCACACAATGCCGAGAATCCCTCGAAAAATCCGGAAACTGGCAAGACGTTCGCCAAGTGAAAGATCTCGCTGGACTACCACGTGTCCTGGTAGCCCAAAAACCGAACTCCACCTCACCCCAACAGCCATAATCCCAACCCCCGCATCTTGCAAACCCATTCGGTCACCACGTTGCTGTTGCTATACTACTCACCCAGTGACTACCTTGACCTCCAATCTTATTCCTTCCCCAAACCCCGTTTCTCTATCAGTGCTACCTACCATAGCACGTCGAAAAAACCATGGCAGTTGAAAACTTGATGGACAAACTCGTTGCGCATTGCAAAGCCAACGGATTTCTTTTCCAATCCAGCGAAATCTACGGCGGACTCAATGGTTTCTGGGACTACGGTCCCCTCGGCGTCGAACTGAAACGAAATATCAAAGAAGCGTGGTGGAAGGACATGTGCCAAAACCACAACGAACTCGTTCAGCCCGAACAAGCCCCCAGCACCTACGATATGGTCGGCCTCGATTGCACCATCATCATGCACCCTCAAGTCTGGAAATGCTCCGGTCACTACGACCTGTTCCATGACTATATGGTCGATTGCCGTAAAACAAAAAAACGATACCGCTTCGACCAACTCAGAGGACGTTGGGTCTCTCGCGATTCTCAACGTATCTTCGTGACCACCATGGCTGAACCCGAACAAGAACAAGAAGATATCGCTCGCCGAGCACTAAAGTTCTTCAACCTACGCGCAAAAGATATCGAAAAATTGCAACTCGAAGATCGTGTGCTCACCTTAGATAAACTCTCAGCCGAAGATCGCGCAAATACACTCGGTCCCGATACCGATGAACTCGGGACCCTGACCGACCCCCGCGAATTCAACCTCATGTTCAAAACCTACGTCGGTGCACTCAGCGGCGAAGAAGGCGCAGCGTTCCTCCGCCCCGAAACCGCACAAGGTATCTTCGTCAACTTCAAAAATGTTGTCGACTCCACCCGTATACGCGTCCCCTTCGGTGTCGCCCAAGTCGGAAAAAGCTTCCGCAATGAAATCACCCCACGGAACTTCACCTTCCGATCACGCGAATTCGAACAAATGGAAATCGAATTCTTCTGCCACCCATCTCAATCCGCCAATTGGTACCAATACTGGCGCAACCGCCGCTTGCAATGGTACAAAGAACTCGGACTCGACGGCGAACGTCTCCGACTCCGTGAACACGATCAAGACGAACTCAGCCACTACTCCTGCGGTACCGCCGATATCGAATACAACTTCCCCTTCCTACCACCCGGCGAATACGGCGAA
>JBIJCS010000041.1:0-15169 GCA_044344575.1 Pirellula sp.
TTAGGATCCCAGGGGAAGAGGCTGGATTGGAGTTCTGGGGCGAGGGTACCGAAGAGGCTCGGTCCGAGGAGGACGCCGGCGATCATTTCCGCGACGACTTGGGGTTGTCCGAAGTATTTTGCGACGCGGCCGACGATGCGGCAGGTGCCGAGGATGATTGCGATTTGGAGGAAGAACTGAATGGCAAGGTTTAGATTGTTCATTCAAGTATTGTACGAACAATAGTTGTTTCAACAACAGAAAGCCGCTGGTTTTTTGGGCAGATGTCGTTTGTGAAGGTTTTTTTATGGGCATTTGCGTGATTGATGGGTCTTGAACGCCCTGAGCCTCCTCGTTTTAGCGGTATGTATTTCCCCCTTGTGGCGTGACAAGTTTATGGGGCGAGCCCTACAGAGAAAGTCATTTTTTGTTGGGTTGATTGGCACGGAACGCGCAAGTGAGAGGGGGGGAGGCCGCTAGGTTTAGTGGCGATACGAGGTTGATGATTCGAGCGTGGAGGAATTCGGCGATGTGCGTAGCGATTCGATGTAGGGAATATGAGGTCGAGGGGTTGGTTTCAACGGGGGGGGAGGTTGGGGGTGGAGTACGCGGAATACCGTCGATTGAGTGGGAGAAGCGTTACAGTCGATCGTTTTCGAGTTGGTTACGACGGATGTGGCCGGTGATATCCACACTTGGGTTGTGTATGTATTTAGGGACGATCGCGGCGGTATCGATTTACGACATGGCGTTGACGATCAAGTATCCGTTTAGTTTGAAGGAGTTGGAGCTCAATCCTGTGGGTAGGTGGTTGATGTCGTTGGATCGTATTCCTTGTGGAAGGATACCCGATTTAGGTTTGTTTTTGGGAGCGAAGTTTCTTGGGACGGTCACGGTGATGGGAGTGTTGTTTTGGTTGGTGGGTCGTAGTGGTCGGATTGGGCATAGTGTTGGGATGGGTGTAGCGTCGTGTCAGATCGCTTTGGCGATTTACTTGCATTACGGGGAGATTTAGTAGGAGGATGCGGTGAGGTTGGTGGGTTGGAGGATGTGGGGTTTTTGGGGGAAACCGATCTAGGTTTTTTGTGGACAAGTTGATAGTCTGGCGTGGTCGCGGGGGGCAGGAGGTCCCTTGAAGCAGAATCAGTTCCACACGCAAGGATGAGTGATCGGATGCGTCGCACCATTGTCAGAGCTTGGATTGGTGGTCTTGGGTTAAGTGCTTTGGTTGGATCGATGTGGATCGCCGAGGTGCGGGTGATGGGTCAGGCGCCGATTGTGCAGCCGAAGTCGGCGGGGTATGGGGGAGCGAAGTCCGGAGCGGGGCAAGCGGGCGCGGGGCAGATCGGCCAAGGTGGTGCGGTTGCGGATCCGCAGAGGAATCCGCAGTTGAATCCTCAGTTCAATCCGCAATTGAACGCACAGGGTGGGAATCGGGTACAGAATCAGTTGCAGCAGGCTTTGCGCGATGGCCAAGAGTTTCAGATGCAGGGGCCGAACAATGGTGGTCAGGTGATTCAGCAGAGGCCATTTCCTGAGTTAACGCCGCAGGAGCAAGCGCACATTGATCAGATTTTGGCTTATTGGGAGCAAGAGACCGCGAAGATAGAGCGGTTTGGATGTGAGTTTAGTCGATGGGAGTTTGATTCGCAGGCACCGGGAGTGCAGGAGTTAGCACGTCAGTTGGGTCGTGGGGATGTGACGGTGGCGGCGAGTCAGGGTGTGGTACGTTTTCAGAAGCCTGATCGAGGGTTGTTTAAGACGGAGGTGTACACCAAGATGACGGGTCAGATGACGAAGGACCGTCAGGTGGAGCTCAAGGTGGACCCTAACAATTCTGGTGAGTGGGTAGTTTGCGATGGGAAGTTTGTTTGGGATTACGATCGCAAGGAGAAGATTCGAACGAAGCTGGAGTTACCACCGGAGATGCAGGGGTTAGGGATTATGAATTCGCCGTTGCCCTTTTTGTTTGGAGTGAAGGCGGACGAGATTAAGGAGCGTTATTGGGTGCGAGCGATTTCGGCTGGGGTGGAGAATGGCAAGCCGGTGGAGAACAAGTATGCGGTGGAGGCTTATCCGAAGTATCCGGTGGATGCGGTGAATTACCATCACGTGCAGATTGTTTTGGATCGCGAGATGTTTTTGCCGGTGTTGATGGTGTTGTACATGCCGGAGTGGAGTGATCAGGCGGTGAATGCGAATGGAGTGGTGATTGAGCCGCGCGACAAGCGGATGGTGTATCAGTTCAGCAATCGCCAGATCAATTCCAACATTTTTCAGCGGTTGAGTGAGAAGTTGTGGCAGCAAGATTTTATTCCGGTGGATCCGGGTGCTGGATGGAAGACGAATGAGATACCCTATTTGCCTGCGCAGCCGCAGGGGACAGCGCAGGTTCCGGGAGTGAATCCTGGAGCGGTGCCTGGTGTTGGCGGAGCGGTGCCTGGTGTTGGCGGAGCGGTGCCTGGTGTTGGTGGTGGAGTGCCTCGGACAGCGAATCCGAATTTGCCATCGGGTGTGAATCCACCTCGGTAGGGAGCGAGGGGAGTCGGGGGTGAGGGATTGATTGGTTGTTGAATACGGCTGGTGCAGGAGTTGCGGGCCGTTTGGATGAAGCGGGAATGGAAGTAGGGAGGAATGTTAGTGCCGAGGGAGTGCGAGGGAGTTACGAATCGAACGCGATGGATTTGCTGTGGCTTTCTCGGGCTGATGTTTGGGTTGGTGGGTGGATGTGCGCGTTGGTTACCGAAGGTATCCGACGAGGCGCCGGGTGGGGTGGTACCGAAGAGGGTGGAGATATCATCGGACACGGTGGGTGTCGAGACGATTTTGTTGAGGCTTACGGCGCTTGATGCTCAGGGGTTGCCGGAGTTATGGGGGGCATCGGACGAGCAGTTTCTTTCGGCTGGGTTGCGGATGGAGTTAGACCGCAACGGGTTACGGGTCGGAAAGTTTCATGGGATGTTACCAGGGGTGGTTCAGCGTTGGATCGGGGAGAATGCGGAGCGGATCCAGACCGATCCGTTGGAGCAAGCTGGGGTGGTAGCGGATGTTTCTAGTTTTACGCAGATCTTTCGTTGCAGGGCATCGCAGCGTAAGGAGTTGACGATTCGCAATTTCCAGAAGGATAGTGTGACATTGTTGTATAACGATGGTGGAGTGAAGGGAGGTCGATATGATCGGCCGCATTTTTTGATGTCGTTGCAAGCGACGCCGAATGGGGATGGATCAGCTCGGTTGCAATTGATTCCGGAGATGGAGTATGGGGAAGCGAGGCGAGTGGTGGTTGCGAAGGATTCGGCGATTCGGACGGATGAGCGTCGTGAGAGACTGGTATGGAAGGATTTGGGGTTAGATTTGCAGTTGCAGTTAGGGGATTGTTTGTTGATGGGAGCGACGATGCCGGCACATGGATTAGGGGAGCATTATTTTCGGACGTTGACACGTGGCAGTGAGATCCAGGATGTGATTTTATTGGTTCGCATATCCGAGATGCGTCCGCCGGATGAGTTTGTTCGCAATACGCAAGAGCGTAAGCCTTGAGGAACAGGTGGATTAGTATGAAGCGGATCGCCTTGTTTGTCGGACCGGTGCTTGCGCTTTGTACGGTGTATTTGCTTTCGCAAATTGCATCGATTCCACCGGAGGCAGCGAGGGTTGCGGGTTTATGTGTATGGATGGCGATCTGGTGGATGACAGAGCCGGTTCCGTTGGAGTTAACTGCATTATTGCCGATGTTGGTGTTGCCGCTTTCGGGTTTGTATCCGAAGGATGCGATGATGCGGGCTTGTGCGCCGTATGCGAATGAGAGTGTGTATTTCTTTTTGGGTGGATTTGGATTGGGGTTAGCGATCGAGAAGACGCAATTGCATCGTGTGGGAGCGTTAATTTTATTGCGGGTAGCGGGTTCGCATGCGGGGCGTGTGGTGGGTGCTTTTATGCTCTGCACGGCTGGATTGAGCATGTGGATCAACAACACGGCGACGACGATGTTGATGTTACCGTTGGCGATGAGTGTGATAGCGACGACGGATCATCCATATTTTTCGAAGTCTTTATTGATAGGGATTGCGTATGCGGCGAGTATTGGGGGAATGGGGACGTTGGTGGGAACGGCACCGAATATCTACTTTGCTGGGTATTTGAAAGAGAATGGATTAGAGATTGGGTTTGGGGATTGGATGTTGGTAGCGATGCCGGTGGTGGGTGTATTGTTAGTGGGGTGTTGGGTGTGGATGGTATTGATACTTTGGCCGCTTGGGGGAGTGCGAGTGCGAATACCTGCGGCTTGGCAGGAGGCGAGTTCGCACCGGGTGGCTTGGACGGCGCAGCAATTGACGACGATGGTTGTATTTGGTTTTGCGGCGTTCTTTTGGGTATTTCGAGAGCCGCTGTTAGGGTTGTTAGGGGGTACCGTCGTGCATGGTTGGCTTATGGCGGTGAATGATCCATGGATTGCGATGGCAGCGTTAGCGAGTTTGTTAGTGTTTCCGATAGGGGCACCTGTTTTGGAATGGAAGGATGTTGAGTCGATTCCATGGGGTGTTTTACTGTTATTTGGGGGAGGGTTAAGTTTATCGGCTGCGATCACGGCATCGAAGTTAGATTTGCAGATTGGGTATGCGGCATCTGCGTTGTCGGGGGTACCGGGTTGGTTGGTGATGACGTTGGTGGTAGTGTTGGTGATAGCTGTTTCGGAGTTAGCGAGCAACATTGCGACGGCGACGACGATGATACCGATATTGGCGGGGGTAGCGCCCGCGATTGGGCTTGATCCGATGGTGTTGTTAGCGGCGACGGTGATGGCGAGCAGTTGTGGGTTTATGATGCCGGTTGCGACCCCGCCGAACACGTTAGTTTTTGCGCAGAAGAAGTTTCCGGTGCGCGACATGTTGTTAGCGGGATTTGGGGTGAATTTATTGGCGGTGATTGCGATACCGCCGGCGGTGTCATGGGTATTGCCATGGGTGCTCGGTAGGTAGCGCGGGGTGGCTTGCGTTTACTTGAGGAATCCTCGAGCGGCGAGGGAAGAATGTGGGTATACTGGTGTTGGGTTGCAGACAATCTTCGTGGGATGATGAAAGCGAAATCGAATGCTCAATCTATTTGGTGATGGTTCGGCTCAGACGTGTGGCGGTGCGACACGGCGGGACTTTTTGCAGGTTGGCACATTAGGTGCGATTGGGTTTGGGTTGCCTGAGTATTTAGCGGCAGCGGATGGTCACAAGGTGGATCCGACGAAGTCGAATCGTTCGGCGATCATGATCTTCAACTTGGGTGCTCCGAGTCAGTTGGATACTTTTGACATGAAGCCTGATGCACCGTTGGAGGTGCGTGGGCCGTTTCGGCCGATACCGACGAAAGCGTCGGGTATGTTATTGTCAGAGATTTTGCCAAGGCATGCAGAGGTAGCGGATAAGATTTCGTTGGTGAGGTCTTGTTTTCATCGTGGTGCGGCGGTGCATGATGCGGGATGGCAGATCATGCAGACGGGTCGGCAGTTTCAGGGTGGGGTGAATACACCGCATGCGGGGAGTGTGGCGGGTTATTTATTGGGGCGTCGGACGGATTTGCCGCCGCATGTGGTATTGCCTGAGACGATGGGTCGAGGAGGGGGGAACTTACCGAATGGTCAAGCGGGAGGCTTTTTGGGGAAGGCTCACGATCCTTTTGCATTGATGGCGGATCCTAGTCAGGCGAACTTTAAGGTACCGGATTTATTGCCACCGGAGACCTTGGGGGCGGTGCGAATCGACCGTCGTCGTCGCATGCGTGAGTTGGTTGACAGTACGGTAGCGAAGTTTGAGTCGAGCGAGTCCGCAAAGATGATGGATGAGCATTTCGCTTCGGCGTATCGATTGATGACGAGTGAGCAAGCGAGGGCAGCGTTTGACTTGAGTGCCGAACCGGCAACGGTGCGGGAGCGTTATGGCATGCATCGTTTTGGGCAATGTTGTCTGTTAGCGAGGAGGTTGGTGGAGGCGGGCGTGAGGTTTGTGACCATCAATACGTTTTTGACCGTTTTCGATGAGATCACTTGGGACATCCATGGGAGCAAGCCGTTTACGTCGGTGGAGGGGATGAAGAACATCGTAGCGCCGATGTACGATCAGGGTTATTCGGCTTTGATTGAGGATTTATCGCAGCGAGGGATGTTAGGGGACACGTTGGTATGTAATTTGGCGGAGTTTGGTCGGACGCCGAAGGTGAATCCGGCTGGGGGGCGAGACCATTGGCCGGGGTGTTTTACGGTAGGGTTTGCGGGAGGTGGGGTGCAGGGAGGAAGAGTGGTTGGTTCGAGTGATCCGATAGGGGCGGTACCTGCGGATCGCCCGACGGAGCCACCGGAGGTGATTGCGACGATCTTTCATGCGTTGGGGTTATCGTTGGATCAGCATTTGCCTGGTCCTGCGGGTCGACCTTTTCCGTTGGTGGATATAGGGTTTCGCGAGATCCACGAATTGTTCTAGTCGTTGCGTGGCGCGCTAGCTGCGTTCTCTTGGGCTTTTCGCTTTGCGTGGCTTCCCATATCCTTTGGGGGGAAATAACCGATGGGAAGAGGAATTCAATGAGCAGCACGAATCAAACACCGTACACGCTTCGTGGACTTGCGCGACGGCTAGCGAGCGGCGAGATCAGCAGTCGCGAGTTGTGTGAGGCTTTTTATGCGAGGGCATCGCATTGGAATGTCAAGTTGCGGGCATTCATCTCGCTGGAAGAAGACTTGGTGATGCAGCAAGCGGAAGCGATCGATCATCGGCGAGCGCGAGGGGAGTCGGTTGGAGTATTGGGTGGGATTCCGATCGCGGTGAAGGATAATTTGTGCAGTCGGCTGGGGAAGACCACGTGTGGATCGCGGATGTTGGAGGGGTTTCAGTCGCCGTATGATTCGCATGTGGTGAGTCAACTGATGGGTGCTGGAGGGGTGATATTTGGCAAGACGAATTTGGATGAGTTTGCGATGGGGGGTTCGACGGAGACGAGTTTTCTTGGGGCGAGCAGTAATCCGTGGGATTTGGAGCGGACGTGTGGTGGTAGTTCGGGGGGTTCGGCGGCGGCGGTGGCAGCGGGGTTGGTACCGGCGAGTATAGGGACCGACACGGGTGGATCGATTCGGCAACCTGCTGCATTTTGCGGGGTGTGTGGATTGAAGCCGACGTATGGTCGGGTGAGTCGTTGGGGTTTGGTGTCTTATGCATCGAGTTTGGATGTAGCTGGAGTATTTGCGAGCAGTGTGGAGGATCTTGCGTTGATGTTGGGGGTGGTAGCGGGTCATGATCCGAAGGACTCGACTTGTTTGCCGCATGGGGTGCCTGATTATTCTCAGGGGTTAGGTGGGGATTTGCGGGGGCTACGCATAGGTGTGTTGCGGGAGCAGTTGGAGTCGGAGGGTTTAGACGAGCAGGTGCGGAGTGCGGTACAGGAGTCGATGCGAGTTTATCGTGAGATGGGGGCTACGCTGGTAGACGTGAAGATGCCGCATTCGAAGTATTGGATAGCGACTTACTATGTCATTGCGCCGTGTGAGGCTTCTAGTAATTTGGCGCGGTATGACGGGGTGCATTATGGGTATCGAACGAAGAGCAAGGAAGCGGTGGGTTTGGATGGGATGATGGAGTGGACGCGTAGTGAGGGTTTTGGCAAGGAGGTTCAGCGTCGGATTTTATTGGGGACGTATGCGTTGAGTGCGGGGTATTACGATGCGTATTACTTGCAAGCGTTGAAGGTACGTCGATTGATCCGAGAGGACTACGATCGGGTGTTTGGGCAGGTGGATGTGTTATTGGGGCCGACGACACCGCAGGGAGCATTTCGTTTAGGGGAGAAGTTATCGGATCCGTTGCAATTATATTTGCAGGACTTGTACACGGTGGGGGCGAATTTGGCGGGAGTGCCTGCGTTGTCGATCCCTGCGGGAAGTACACGAGAGGGGTTGCCGATTGGTTTGCAGTTACAGGGACCTGTATTGCGAGAGGATCAGTTGCTTCGGGTGGGTGCGGCGTATCATCGAGCGATCGGTTATCAGTTTCAAATTCCAGCAGCTTTGGAAGAGCCTCGCATATGAGTGGAAGTACCGTGGGGAGAGAGAGAGTGCCTGAGGGTGGTGCACCGGCTTATCGGGTGGTGGTGGGATTAGAGGTGCATGTGCAGCTCAAGACTCAGACGAAGTTATTTTGTCGTTGTTCGACACGATTTGGAGAGCCGGCGAACACGCAGGTTTGTCCGGTGTGTATGGGGTTGCCTGGTGCATTGCCGGTGTTGAATCGTCAAGCTGTTGAGTTAGCAGCGCGAGCGGGAGTAGGGTTGCATTCGACGTTGTCCGACTTTACCAAGTGGGATCGCAAGAATTACTTTTACCCTGATTTGCCGAAGGGTTATCAAACGAGTCAGTATGACTTGCCCATCTGCGTTGGTGGTCATTTGGACATACCGTTGTTAGCTTTGCGAGATGGGACTGGATCGGAGAATGTGTTCAAGCGGGTTCGATTGGTGCGTGCGCATTTGGAGGAGGATGCGGGGAAGAGTTTGCATGATGAGCGGGCTGGTCGAGCGGACACGAAGATCGACTTGAATCGTGCGGGGACACCTTTGTTGGAGATTGTTTCTGAGCCGGATCTATCGAGTGCGGAGGAGGCGAAGACCTTTTTATCGGAGATGCGTTTGTTGATGGTGACTTTGGATGTTTCGGATGGAAACATGCAGGAGGGGTCGTTACGAGCGGACGCGAATGTGAACTTGCATATTGAGCGGGAAGGTCAGTGGGTAGCGACTCCGATTGTGGAGGTGAAGAATTTGAACAGTTTCCGTTCGGTGGAGCGAGCGATCGAGTTTGAAGTGGGTCGGCAGTACACAGAGTATTTGCGAACGGGGTTAACGAAGGGTCAAGCGCCGAAGCAGACGCGGGGGTGGGATGATGTAGCTGGGGTAACGTTATTGCAGCGCGAGAAGGAGGAGGAGGCGGACTATCGTTATTTTCCTTGTCCTGATTTAGTGCCGGTGCAATTAACGCAGGAGCAGCGGGATCGTGCGGTGGAAGGAGCGAGAAGTACGCCGAATGCATATCGAGAGGCGTTGGTTGGAGGATTGGGGATCAAGGGTACGGATGCGGAGATTTTGGTGCAGCAGGGGCGTGGTGTGGTGGAGTATTTAATGGCTGTTGTTGCTGCAGGTGCAACTGCGAAGCGAGCGACGGCATGGATGTTGCAGGATGTGCTTCGTTATTTAAATGATCGCGGGGTGTCGATGGAGGCATATCCTGTGAGTGCAGTGCGGTTGGCAGAGTTATTGCAGGGTGTAGAAACGGGTCGTGTGGATACAGCGCAGGGGCGGATGGCATTAGGGAAGTTGTTGGACGATCCGCAGATGAGTGTCGATGCTGCGATTGAGTCATTGGGGATTGTGCGAGTCGACGTAGGTGCGGTTGAGGTCTTGTGCCGTGAATTGCTGGCTGAAAATGCGGATGTGATTGAGAAGGTCAAGGGTGGCAACAGCAAGGCTGTGGCTTCGTTGGTTGGGCAGGCGAAGAAGAAGAATCGCAATGCGGATCCTCGGTTGGTTCAGGAGACATGTTTGCGATTGATTGCGGAGATGGGTTAAAGGGGTGAAGGATTCCATGATGGATTTGACAAAGTATTTGCGTCCGGCGGTCCAGAAGTTAGCGCCTTACAAGCCTGGGGAGCAACCTGGTGCGTCGAAGGTGATCAAGCTCAATACGAATGAGAATCCATATCCTCCGAGTCCTCGTGTGCTTGAGGCGATCCGTGAAGCGAGTGGTCGGTTGGAGCGATATCCGGATCCGCTGGGGACAGCTTTTCGTGTTGCTGCGTCAGAGGTGTTGGGGGTGACACCGGAGCACATTTTGTGTGGGAATGGCAGCGACGATATTTTGACGATCTTGACGCGGGGTTTTGTTGGGCAGGGGGACATTTTGCGTCTTCCGTTTCCGAGTTACATCTTGTATCGCACGTTGGCGGAGATTCAGGGAGCGAGGTTTGAGGAGATACGTTTTGGAGAGGACTTTCAGTTAACGCATGAATTTTATGTAGGTCGTGAGGGTTTGCGATTGGTTTTTTTGCCGAACCCGAATAGTCCGAGTGGGACGATGGTGGGTCCGGATGCGATTTTGCGATTAGCTGCGAGTGTGGATTGTCCGGTGGTTGTGGATGAGGCTTATGTCGATTTTGCGCCACGGAATTGTGTGGAGTTGATTTCGCAAGATCCTAGAATCATGATTTCGCGAACATTGAGCAAGTCGTATGGGTTAGCGGGATTGCGGTTTGGGTATTTGGTTGCGGATCCACGGTTGGTGGAGATGTTGCGAAAGGTGAAGGATTCGTACAACACGGATGCGTTGAGTATTGCGGCGGCGACTGCGGCGATTAGTGACCAGGTATGGTTACGGGAGAATGTTGCAAAGATATTGTCGACGCGAGAGAGATTGCAGCGAGGGCTACAAAATTTGGGATTTGATGTGGTGGAGTCCCAAGCGAATTTTGTGTGGGCGACGCGAAAGGATCGTCCGGTGAAGCCCATTTATGAGGCTTTACGAAGTCAGGGGATATTGGTTCGGTATATGGATTACACGCAAAGTGGAAGCGAGGGGTGTGGGGGGTGGGGTGATGGTTTGCGGATCAGTGTGGGGAGCGATGGAGAGATCGATGCGGCTTTGATGGTACTGGGTGGTGTTCTTGGTTCTGTTACTGGTCGCTGAAGAATCGGCGGGCGGCGGGGTGGTAGGGGAGTCCTTGCCATTCGGCAGCCATTTCTTTGGAGATGATGCCATCGGTGATAGGTGGATCGCTGTAGATGGCTTGTAGGCATTCTTCGACGAGTCGTGATGGAGCGTCTTTTCGCACGACGATGAGAGCGGCGGTTGCGAGGGTGCTGATCGGTTGTTCGACGGTTCCGCGGTAGGATCCTTTTGGAAACTGGTAGAGACGGAACATGGGTTCGCTCAATGGGATGTTTGGAGCATCGTCGATGGGTAGGAGGCGGAATTCTCCGAGGGCTAGCAGTTCGGTGAGACCGGCTTTTTCGGCTTTGATAACGGCGAACATAGGGAGTTTTTGATCTCGGATTCCTGGAGTATTCCAATCGGCGTCGACCGGTTCGAGATCTTGTTCGGACAGGCCGAAGTGTTTCAGTAGTTTGAGGGTAGCTTGGCGGGTGCCGGAGTCTTTGCTTCCGAGGACAACTTTTTTGCCTTTGAGTTCGGTGATGGATTGGATGGGTGAGTCTTTTGGAACCATGATATGGATAGGTTCGAAGAACAGAGGCGCGACGACTGCGACTTGATCGGAGCGGATGGTGGATTCTTGCATCAGGGCGATATCGGCGTTGAGGTCGAGGAGTTGTCTGAGGTTTTCGACGGAGCCGCTTGTGGAGATGACGGAGGGTTGTTTACCGGCACCGGTTTTCATGCGTTCGGAGACTTTTCCGGCGAGGTCGTAGTACATACCGCCGGGAGAGCCGGAGGCGATGGTGATATTCGCGGGGAGTCTTGAGTCACGGAAGCGGGTGATGAAGCCATTGCCGAGGATGGCGACAGCGAGGGTGATTGCGGCGGTGGCGAGGAAGATATTTTGGGCCCAGCGTTGGGATGGAGAGGGTTCGATTTGTTTGCCGCCGGTCAGAGCGGCGACGAGGGGGATATTTCGAAACCAGAAGGCGGTGCGTCGGGAGAAAGAGGGTGGTTTTGCTTCGATGGGATGACCGTTGAGGAAGCGATCGAGGTCATCGGCGAGTGCATTTGCGGATGGGTATCTCAGGGAGGGTTGTTTTTCGAGGCATTTGCCGACGATAGTTTCGAGGTCGGAGTGGAGTTGTGATTGGAGTTGGCGAAGCAAGGGAGCGGGTCGATGCATGACGTGCATGATGGTTTGCATGACCGACTCGGCTTGGAAGGGTGGTTTTCCGGTTAGGAGAGCGAAGAGGATAGCACCGATCGCATAGACATCGGTCGCGACGCCTTGGGCTTCGCTTTTCCCTAGGGCTTGTTCGGGGGACATGTAGCTGGGGGTCCCGAGTGCGGCTCCGGTGGCGGTGAGGCCTTTTTCGACACCGATTTGTTTTGCGAGGCCGAAGTCGGTGATTACGACGTGGTCGTTTTCATCGATAAGAACGTTAGCGGGTTTTAGATCGCGGTGAACAACGCCATGTTGGTGAGCGTAGTGGATTGCGCGGGCGACATCGCGAACGTAGCTGACGGCTTGTTTTACATCGAGTGGGCCTTGGGCGAGTTTTTTTGCGAGGTCGGTTCCAGGGATAAAGTCCATGGAGAAGTAGTGGTGGCCGTTGCTTTCACCGCAATGGTAGATGGTAACGATGTTTGGGTGAGTGAGTTTTGCGACGCTGCGTGCTTCGCTGTAGAAGCGATCGACTTCGTCCTCGGAGGCGAGTGCTCCGGAGCGGATCATTTTGATAGCTACGCGACGGTTCAGGGCGATTTGGTTTGCGAGGTAGACCACTCCCATACCGCCTCGGCCGAGGATTCGTTCGAGGACATAATCAGCGAATCTGCAGGGCAGGTTGGCTTGGGTGTTGTCGAGCGATGGGAATTCGTTGGCGGAAGATGGGGAGGGGGGATTTTGGTTTTCGGTGGATTCGTAAAGCGGGTTTGACTTGTCACGTCCTTTTTGTGGGACATCGATTGTCACAGCATTTGGGTCGTAGGTGACTTCGAGTGGATCTTGCGCGTTTGTGTTTTTCAGAACGAAATCGCCGTCGTTTTTGGAGACGTTTTCAGCGAGTGTTGGTCCGGCCATATCCTCGATCCAATCGGCGGCTTCGAGGAGTTCTTTGAGACGGGGTGCGAGATCGGGGTTATTTTTGAGGAAGGTATCTCGGTCGACGGGGTTTCCGGTGTCGTGAGTTCTGAGGAATTCCAGGAGAAGTTCGTCGAGGACGTCTGTGGGTTCTTCGTCGAGTGGTTGGTCGGACTTCGGGTGGTCAGACATTGGTGGACTCATTTCCCCGGTCGGGGTTGGAAACGCAAAACCTTCCTTGGAGATTATCGGTTGGTTCGGTTCGGATTCCAAGGGCCTTGGTAGGTGATTTCTCCACCATTTGGGCCGGCTCCGGGTCCTAGTTCTATGGTGTAATCGGAAGCGGCGATGAGGGATTCGTTGTGTTCGATGGCGATAACGCTATTTTTTCGTTCGATGAGGAGTTGGATGCATTGCACGAGTCGTTCGACATCATGGAAGTGCAGTCCGGTGGTCGGTTCATCCATCACGATGAGGGAGCCGCTGGGGTCGTCGAGATAGGACGCGAGTTTTAGGCGCATCATTTCGCCGGCGGAGAGAGTTGAGAGGCTTTGGCCGATGGGTAGGTAGCCGAGTCCGATATCGCGAAGTGGTTGTAATTTTTGGAGGATTTTCTTTTCGCCACGAAAGAAGTCTTGTGCATCGTCGGCGCTCATGGTCAGGACATCGGCGATGGATTTATTTCGGAATAGGATATCAAGGATTTTTGGTTGGAAGCGTTTTCCGCGGCAATCACCGCAGGGGATTTGGATATCGGCCATGAACTGCATATCGACGAGGGTGAAGCCGAGACCTTCGCAGGTTGGGCATCTACCGTTGCCGGAGTTGAAGCTAAAGTCTCCATCGCGGAGTCCTTGGAGTTTTGCTTCGGGTAGTTTACCGAATAGCGAGCGGATTTCGTCGAGGATTTTCAGGTATGTCGCGGAGCAGGATCGGATGGATTTAGCGATTGGGGATTGGTCGATTGCGATGATGCGTCGGACTTCCTGGTAGCCATGAATATCGCGAAAGGGGAGTGCGTTTTCTGGGGATTCGTTTTGTTGTTGAAGGATTGCCGGTACGAGGGTATCGAGGATGAGAGAGCTTTTTCCGGCACCGGATACACCGACGACGGAGCAGAAGCAATTCAGTGGGATTTTCAGATCTACATTTTTCAGGTTTCTGCCGTTTGCGCCTTGGAGTCTCAGCCAGTGTTGTTTTGGGTTTTGGGGATCGATTGTTCTTCGGTTGGGCGGACATTGTTTTGCGAAGAGGTATTTCGCGGTGAGGCAGTTACTTTTTTCGAGTTCGCTGGGAGTGCCGCAGAAGCAGACTTGTCCGCCATGTACGCCGGCTTGTGGTCCGATTTCGATGACTTGGTCGGCTTGTTGTAGGAGGTAGGGTTCGTGTTCGATCAGGAGGACGGTATTTCCGCGTTGGATCAATCGATGAACAGCTTTTGCGACGCGTTGGGTATCGGTTGGATGGAGTCCGACGGTGGGTTCATCGAGGACGTAGAGCATATCGACGAGATCGGAGCCGAGGAGGTTGGTAAGTTGGACGCGTTGTGCTTCACCGCCGCTGAGGGTGTGCATGGTTCGGGAGAGTGTCAGGTATCCGAGTCCGACATCGCGAAGGTAATTGAGTCTGGCGAGGACTTCGTTGAGGGCACGATCGATTGCTGTTTTTTTATCGCTGCTGTTTTCGGGAAGTTTGTCGTGGATTGAGAGGGCGAGTTGGGAGAGTTGATCGATGGAGAGTTCGGTGATTTCGTAGAAATTTTTTTGGTCGAATTGGTAGGCCAATGCACCTTGGCTGAGTCGTTTCCCGTGGCATGTACGGCAGGTTTTATAGGACTTCCATCTGTTTAAGAAGATGCGTACGTGCATCTTGTATTTTTTGCGTTCGAGCCAAGTGAAGAAGCCATCGAGTCCTCCGAAGCGATGTTTTGGGGAACCGTGTTGAATGACTTGCCAATCGCGATCAGAGAGGTCGCTTGCGGGGGAGTCGAGATTGATTTTGAAGTCGGGTGCGATCGCGATGAGTTCTTCGAGTTCGTGTTGATATGCGGGAGTGCGCCAGGGTGCGATAGCGCCTTCGCGAAGGCTCAACGTTTTATCGGGTAGTATTTTATCGAGATCGATTTCGGAGGATTCACCGAAACCGGTGCATGTGGGGCATGCGCCTAGGGGGCTATTGAAACTGAAGAGTCGCGGTTCGGGTGGGGGGGTGATGGTTTGAGTATCCGGGCAATTGTTGCATCGCAATTCAGTGGAGAACTGATGGAGTGCAAAGGGGCGTTCGTCGATGAGAAAGGTGTTGCTGTTGGGGGTTGAGGGATCGTGTTCGACGAAGACAGTGACTTGTTGATGGTTGTGTTCGAAGGCTTGTTCGATCGATTGTCGGATCGAGGTTTCGAGGGGTTTCTCGCAACGGAAGCGGTCGAAGAC
>JBIJCS010000427.1:0-4509 GCA_044344575.1 Pirellula sp.
TTCATCCTCCTTGGGTTGAGCTTGCATGCAACCTTTTCCATGTTGCCAGGCGTAGAAGAGGGAAGTGCAAGGCAGGACTTCTTTGAGCAACTGCGCAAGTAAAGTACTCTCTTGTGGTAAATGGTAAGGCGCAAAAGCAATCCCGAGTCCGGATTTATCTCCGCGAGATGTTTGGTCGTGAAATTCATGGAACCATCGAAGGGAGTCGGGGGAATCCAGCAAGCTCTTGCTGTGGTTTTCGATGGCGATGGTGACTTGATGGTTTCTAGCGTGGTCCCAATGAGGTTGGATGGAGTCGAAGAATTTTTTGATTGCTTGTTTCTGATCATCGGCTCGTAAGCCGGCTTGGCCACCGGATCCGGTGACGATGGTATGGCAATTCAAGCGTTGGCAAAGTTTTATTTCCTCTTGGAGTCCGAAGGGGCCCAGCGGGAATTGGGTGATGCAACCGAGTTTGACGTTGTGTTGATGCAACAGGGAAAGGAAGCGATCTTCCCCCATTTCGGTGAGTTCTTCGCGTTGGCTACCGTGAATTTTAGGCCATAGATCAATGACCGAGATTCCGAGTGACTTGCAGATGGGAAGGATGACCGCGAGTTTTTCGGTTCCGAATAAGGACGTTGCCAGCAGATGCTTCAGGTGGAAGTCAGTCGCGTGGCCGGGCGATTGAGCTGGTAGAATGTTCGGGTTACCGAGCGCGAATGCAGCGATGCTTGTAGCACTGCGCTTTAGGGCTTCTCTTCGAAACATAACATCACTTTTTTGCACAAGGCGTCCATAGAAAACCGTTTGGGTTTCAGTATAGCGCAGAATGCTACGAGCAGTGTGCTTACTCGGTAAGTTCGAAGGTGCCTTTTTCCATCGGTCTGTTGAAAGGGAATATTCCCCTGGAGTTGTAATCGGGGGCGACGGCGTGTGATGTCAGCGAGCGGGTGCTCGCAAGGCCGATAGAAATCAGAGCCCGGGCGAGTGGTCGTCGTGTTGTTGGGAAGGTTTTTGGGTATTGGCGTAGGATAGGGAAATCCCGTAACAGAGAGTTTCAAGAGTCGGCATGGTCAACCGGAAGGAATGGATACTTGAGATTCGTATTGTCCTCGTATCTTCAGAAATACGAGGAATTGCTCGCATGCCAGTGATGGATCCGTTAGGATGAAAGAAAGTTGTTCTGGCTTGCCGCAATCCTGCAGTAAGTCTATTTGTGTTATTGAGGAATGAGGATAATGCTCAAATCGTTTACAAGAGCCGCTTTGCTCATGGCTTTGTCGGCAGGTTCGTCAGTCGTTTGCGGTCAGGGAACTGGCGGTGAAATTGAACAGAAATTTGTACCTTCCGGGATCACGCAAAAAATTGGGGGATACCGCCCAATTCGCGCTGAGATGGGAGACGAGGCCAAAGGAGTTACCAAGGCACCCGAAGGGCTTGAAGCTCCGAAGTACGGCACGATTGAGCTGGATGGAAAGTCATGGGTGTTCATTCTTGACGAGCGGACCGATGGGGACGCAAAGCTCTACATCGATACCAATGGCGACGGTGATTTGACAAACGATCCTGCAACCGAGTGGGCTTCGCGCAAGCAGGGTGAGTTGACGATGTACAGCGGCAAGGGCAAAGTGCAGCTTGGAGCTGATCAGGAAGGGGAGATTGGTTTATACCGATTTGACCCGAACGATCCGCAGCGAGCAGCACTGAAGAACACGTTGATGTTCTTCGTAGATTTCGGATCGGAATTTAGCTTGAAGCTCGATGGGCAGGATTTCAGCACGTTCATTGCTGGGCCGTTGGCACCCAAGACACCCTTGCCGATGGATCGCAACGGTGACGGTCGTGTCAGTCGCAATTACGAAACGGTTCAATTAGGTGTCCCGTTTAATTTCACGGGGAAAACCTACGTCTTGGATGCAAAAGACGGCAAGTTGACCGTGCAAATTGCGGATAAAGAATTGCCACAATTGCCGATGCCACCGGACTTGCGACTCGGAAAGCAAGCGTTGGAATTCACAGCAACGACGATGGATGGTGCGGAGGTTGCTTTTCCGAAGGACTTCAAAGGGAAGGTTGTGATGCTTGATTTCTGGGCCACTTGGTGTGGTCCATGTATTGCTGAGATTCCCAACATGAAGAAGGCATACGAGGCACATCACGAGAACGGCTTTGAAATTCTCGGTGTGAGTTTTGATCAAGCCAATATGGAAGAGAAGGTTAAAACGTTCTTGAGCGACCGTGAATTGACTTGGCCTCAGATCTACGAAGGGAAGTTCTGGGATACGAGTCTTGGTAAGATGCACGAGGTCAGTGGCATTCCCTTTGTGTTGTTGGTTGATGGTGACACCGGGGAGATTCTTGGGACGTCGCGTGAATTGCGTGGCGAAGGCTTGAGCGATTTCATCGCTGAGCAACTTGAGAAGAAGAAGGGCAGCAACTAGCTTTTGCGTTGATCCTAGAAACAGCAATACCACTGGCTTTAGGTGCCAGTGGTATTGTTGCTTGAGGGTTGGGTTTACTTTGGTCGCTATTTGCTTCCTTCTGCACCGGTATCCAGAACTGCCATAAACGCTTTTTGCGGAATGTCGACCGAGCCGATGGACTTCATCCGCTTCTTACCTTCCTTTTGTTTCGCGAGGAGTTTACGTTTTCGAGTGATATCCCCACCGTAGCATTTTGCGGTCACGTTTTTACGCACGGCGGGGACTGTCTCTCGGGCGATAACTCGCGATCCAATTGCGGCTTGTACGGCTACCTCGAACATGTGGCGATCGATTTCTTCTTTGAGCTTTTTCACCACAGCGCGTCCCCGTCGATCGGCGTCGCGACGATCACAGATGATGCTCAGAGCATCGACCCGTTTTCCGTTGACGAGAATATCCATACGAACAAGATCAGCATTTTCGTAGCCGATGATTTCGTAATCCATGGTGCCGTAGCCGCGGGTTGCACTCTTGAGTTTGTCGTGCAAGTCGTAGATGACTTCTGCGAGTGGCAGATCGTAGCTCACCAAGGCGCGGGTGCCGGAAAGGTATTCGTTACCGCGTAGAACTCCGCGACGGTCTTGGCATAACTTCATCACCACTCCGATGTATTCGGTTGGTAGCACGAAGTTCACGCGAACGATTGGTTGTCGGAACTCTTCAATTTCACCGGAATCGGGAACTTCTTGTGGGCGGTGGATTTCGAGTTTTTCACCACCGCGTTTGATGATTTCATAAGTGACGTTAGGAGCAGTTTGGACGAGGTCGATATCGCACTCGTTTTCCAGTCGTTGCTGGATAATCTCCATATGCAGGAGTCCCAAGAATCCGCAACGGAAACCAAATCCGAGGGCTTCGCTGGTCTCGGGTGCAAATTCAAACGACGGGTCGTTGATGGAGAGTTTTTCGAGCGCGTCCCGCAGTTCGCTAAAGTCCTGTCCGTCGCTTGGGTACAGACCGCAGTAGACCATCCGTTTTGGTGGCTGGTAACCTTCTAAAGGCTCTACCTTTTCGTCGTTCAGATGTACGACGGTATCCCCGATGCGAACATCTTTGAGGGATTTGATGTTGCAGATCAAATAACCTACTTCTCCGGCTCGGAGTTTTTCGCAGGCCCTGCGTTCGGGTACGAATTGACCGAGCTCGAGGACTTCGTAATTCACCCCTGCGCGGTAGAAGCGGACTTTATCCCCTTTTTTCACTTCTCCGGACATCAGACGCACGTAGGTGATAGCACCTCGATAGTCATCGTAGTGGGAGTCGAACACCATCGCTTGAAGAGAGTTCTTGTCGTCGCCTGAGGGGGCCGGGATTCTTTCGATGATCGCGGTCAGGAGTTCATCGATACCGATCCCGGCTTTTCCCGAACACTTGACGATTTCATCGGGATCGATGCCGAGGACTTGATTCATTTCTGCTGTGACTTCATCGACCCGAGCATGGTTCAAGTCAATTTTGTTGATGACCGGAATGATTTTCAGGTCGTGATCCATGGCCGAATAGGCATTTGCCACGGTTTGAGCCTCGACACCTTGAAAGGCATCGACGAGGAGCAGGGCACCTTCGCAGCAGGATAGGGAACGGGAGACTTCGTACTGAAAGTCAACGTGGCCGGGGGTGTCGATGAGATTCAGCTCGTAGAGCTTACCTTTGTGCCAGTGGTGAAGCGAAACGGCTTTCGCTTTGATGGTGATTCCGCGTTCGCGTTCAAGGTCCATCGCATCTAGAAGCTGTTCCTTCATTTTGCGGATTTCGACGGTCCCTGTTTTCTCGAGCAGGCGGTCCGCAAGGGTGCTTTTGCCGTGGTCAATGTGGGCGATGATGCAGAAATTCCGGATGTTCTCCAGAGGAATCTCGCCGACGGTCTTGGAATCTTTTGGGTTCATAGGGTCTTATCGTAGTCGGATCGAGCGATACCTGCGGCTCCGATGTAGCCTGCATCCGCTCCTAGTTTGGCGAATTCGATGATCGTACCAGCTTTTACGTGTTGGAACGTTCTTACTTCGAATCCTTGGCGTACTTTGTGTAAGAATCGCTTGCCGGT
>JBIJCS010000428.1:0-4504 GCA_044344575.1 Pirellula sp.
TTCAAGGCTTGAAATTGTGCGAGTTCGATCAGTTTCAACTGTTGGATTTTCGTTTCGTCTTGACCATGGTGCGAGAGGTTGTGGTGATCGATATTTACTCCAGGTACTGGTGGGACATCGTTTCGGCCTTGGACAAAAACCGTGATGAGGCGAGTGCTATCGGTTTGGAGAGCAAGCGGGATCAAATCCAAGAGAAGGTTCATTCGCCCGATTAGATCTTTCTCGTCGGTAATATCCTTGGGTGTTTCCGCTTCGACTTTGGGTTTCGGTTTTTGCGACCACGCTTCGGATTGAGCAAGTCTTACTTCCATGTCGCGGACCGATTGAAAGTACTCTTGGAGTTTATCTCGGTCTTGGGGACCAACACGACGTTCTAGTCGTTTGGCTTGTTCGCCCACAGTATCCATGATGCTGCGTCCCTCGCGAAGTTTACGCAATTGCGAGGCGACTTCGTCTGGATTGCCATCGAGAAAGAGTTTGGCGAAGACGCGAGACGGGCGATCTTCGGCTGGAATCATCACACCGCTGCGTGTGTAGCTTTGCGAACTATTCCCAGTCCCAAGTACAAGAGATGGGAATCTTGTTTGCACTCCGGTGGATTCTGCAATCCATTGGTCAAGGCTAATGGAATTGCGAAAGGCTCCTAAGCCTGGATGGCGTGCGGCGGTAAGCCAAGTTTGTTCAGAAGTATGTCCATCCGCTCCGGCTTGGTCTGGGTGGGATAAACCGGAGAAAAGGGTCATGTGTTGTCGGTGTTCTTTCAGTACTTCCAGATACGGAGTGGATGTATCAGATGTTGAGGACTCTGGGAAAAGAAAGGGGGCGTGAATCCCGAGTGAAGTGCAGATGGTGACGAGACGCTGGGGTGGCGTTGGTGTAGAACTAGAAGGGAGGTTAAGGGATTCTGCTGTATGGCTGAATGCATATCCACGGAACATACTGTCGAGGCTGGGGAGTGCCAAAGCAATTCCGGTTGCACGCAGGAGGGTACGACGGTGGAGTGGTCTTGGCATGGGGATTTTATTTCTGCTGAAAGAGTTGGGATTGGACCACTGCATGGACGAGGCTTCTCAGTCCACCACCTTGCGCTTGGACATCTTGTACGAGGGTGTTGATTGCATCACGATCGGAGAATCGGATTTTGGAACCACTTGCGTAGATCAACAGTTTTTCGGCTAGCGTTCGGGTGATTTGCGAGGGGTTTCTCAAGAGTATCTGCTTTAGCTCTTGGATATTTGAAAACGAGATGCCATCGCGGGTTGTTCCTGTCGTATCGACAAGCGGGCCGACTTTGAATTGCCAAATATCTCGGCCGTTGAGTTTCCAAGTTGGTTTAGTACCTTGTTCCAAGCTGCGATAGTTTTCGCGGTAGCCACCGATCACATCAAAGGCTTCCAATGCAAAACCTGGGGGATCGATATCACGGTGACATGACGCACACGTTGGAGAGTTGCGATGTTTGTCGAGCAATTCACGAATGGTGCTTGCACCGCGTGTATCTGGTTCTACGGATCCGACGTTTGGGGGTGGTGCGGCAGGGGGAGTACCGAGGATTTGTTTTAGGACCCACGCCCCGCGGACGACCGGAGATGTGACCGTACCATTGGCCGTGACTTTGAGGATGGCGGCTTGGGTCATGACTCCTCCGCGAGGACTTCCAGGTGGGAGAGGAATGCGTTCAAAGCGTTCGGAGGAGACACCTTCGATTCCATAGTGCTTGGCCATCGTTCGATTGATCATGAGAAAGTCCGAATGGATCACCGAGGTGATCGGTTCGTTTTTTGCGAGGAGTTCGGTAAAAAACGCTTCGGACTCTTTGACCATGGAGTCTTCGAGCATTTCGTCGAATTCCGGATAGAGTTGTTTGTCAGGGGAGGTTGCATTGATTTTTCGCAAGTCGAGCCACTGTCCGGTGAAGTTCTTGACGAAGTTTGCAGCTTTGGGGTGGTTTAGCAAGCGTTCGGTTTGTTGGTGGAGATGAGTTGGATCATGGAGTGAGCCGGACTGAGCTAGTTCGAGGAGTACTTGATCGGGTGGAGAGCTCCACAGGAAGTAAGCGAGTCGATTGGCGAGAGCGAAATCACTGAGTTGGCCATCGGATTCATCGAAGAATAGAAATTGGGGGGCGGTGAGAATCGCTCGAAACGCGAGGTTGGTAGATTGTTCGAACGTTGCACCATCGTTGAGGGCATCGAGAGCCAGTTGTACGAAAGGGGCGTCCTCTTCGGGTTCCAGTGGTCGCCGGAAGGCGCGCTGGGCGAAGTGAGAGACAACGCGTTTGGTTTCTGTTACCAAGGAATCAGGGGTACTCGTATCGTTTATTGGGACTTCGGAATTTGGGGCAAGTTCGAATCCTAGGGTGCCTTGGGGTCGCCAGCGTCGCTTATTTTTAGGGATCTCTTTAAGAGGGACATTTGGGTAGAGCGTTTCGACGCTTTGGGGGGGCCAATTTCCGAGAGGGCCTTCGATTTTAATCCACTGAAGCGCAAGCCCGGAGCCTTTGAATTCTGTAGCACCGATATTCCAGATATCTTTTCCATCGGGATCGACACCAACGCCGTAGGGGAGGACTTGGATCAAGTGGTTTTTTTCCAAGTGCGCGATGAACTCGATTTCGCGAGGTTCTGGGGGCATTTCAAAGAAGCCCAGTAGTCGTTTTTCGCGAAAGCGGTGAGTGTAGATACGAAGGGTGGCAGGTTGACCTTGGGTTTGGTAGGCGTATGCAGAAGCGCGTATACGGTAGTTACCGGTGGCCGGTGCGCTGAAGGATCGAAAGTCTCCTGGGGGGTATCCGGTACTGAACATGACGATGGCATCTGGGAGTTCGCGAAACAGGACGCGATGTTTATCTTTTGAGTTTGGGTCTTTTTGTGTGCCGTCGGGGGTTGCGAGATTCTCTTGGATGAATTTCTCGTCTTTCAGGGATAGTCTTTTGAAGAACTTTTCAGGGGGTTGAGACAGTTCGGTAGCAGCAGTCAGTGCGACATCTGCAGCTTCGAGATATTTCTCCATTTGCAACTGGGAGAAACGAAGGGATTCCGCCACGGTATCGAAGCCTTGGGAGGAAGAATCCGGGGGAAGGATATCCTTAACGTTGACTTGGACATTGAGCAAGTCACGGATGGTATTTTCATATTCGATGCGGTTGAGGCGTCTTAAGACGGTGCGGCTCGGGTTATTCCATTCGGAGAAAGGTAATTGAGATGGCGATAGGATTTGTTTTTCGAGGGAGATCAGATGTTTTTTTAGCGTGGAAAGAAACTCGGTGCGCTCAGACTCCTTTGGTTGCGTTTCGGTCTCTGGGGGCATTTCCTTTTTATCAACACGATCGTAGAGGCGTATGGCAGTATTTAGGATTTCGGTAGAAGGTACGCTCCAGGTGAATGTACTTAGGTCGAGTCCAGCTTGTGGATCTGTTTTGTTATGGCAGGAAGTGCAGTGAGTAGTAATGAAGTTGTTTAACCCATCGAGATCTTGGGCTGGGGAGTTCAAGGAGTGGGTCAAGATGATCGCAACTGCATGGACAAGCGTATGAGCAATTGGGATAAGCGATGCATGGCGTGTCGCGAAGGTGCGTTTAGGTGGGCTCATCGGGAGCATACAGCTATTCAGGTTGGGGGCTGAGGCGTCGTGCATTTGCAGTGCAGTGTACGCCGTGGTTTGATTCTGTGAGGGGGAAAATTTGCAGGGGACTAATAGCGAGCGATTTCTTTTTGATTTGCGATCCCGATGGAAGAGACGATTCCTGCAGCAGCATGGTTCATCATCCCGAGTTCGCTGCTAACGGCGATGAATTTCCAGCCTTGTTCAATACGTTTCAGGGCGGTCGCGGCATCAGCGACGTGCAAGCCAGGGGCAACGGCATTTGCAAGTGCGGCTTGTCGGATACGATCGAGAGCCGCGACAAAATCGGGATCGTCGGAATCCATGCGAGGAGTTTTACCCATGGAGGCCAACAGGTCATTGGGTCCGATGAAAACGGCATCGACTCCGGGTACCGCGAGGATTTGTTCGATGCGTTCGACCGCGTCGATGTGTTCGGCTTGGACTACAACGAGAATTTCGTCGTTCGCACTCTGGTAGTAATCGGCGGCGTTTGTGTCGAAGTTCAGAGCATGCATGCTACCACCCACGCTACGCGTCCCGTGTGGAGGGTACTTGCAACTAGCCACTGCCAGTTCCGCTTGTTCCACGCTATTGCACATTGGGAAGACGATGCCGTGCGCACCGAGATCCAGGGCGCGTTTTGTGTTTTCGTGGGAGATAGATGGAACGCGGATGAGGGGAGTGCATCCGGCTTCTGCGACATGTGCGAAGATGGAAGCGGCGGTGGTCCAATTGCAGTCGCTATGTTCCATATCGACGGTGAGCCAATGAAAGCCGGAGCGGGCCATGAAGCGTGCTGCGGTGGGACTGGAGAGTGAGAGCCAAGTACCAACTTGGTGTTGTCCATTTTTGAGAGATTGGCGAACGGAATTTTTTTTCATAGGAGATTTAGACTTTA
>JBIJCS010000429.1:0-4501 GCA_044344575.1 Pirellula sp.
AAGGCTTCGCGTGCGAAGAGTCGATTGAGCCAATATGTGAAGAAGGCTTCGCTGGCTGGCTAACTGCCGTTGCAGTTGGCAAGTTGCAGTGAGGTATTGATGAGAGTTGCGAGGGAGGTTAAGCCTCCCTTTTTTCGTTGTGGTCTTTTGTCTGCGGTGTTTTTATCTGCGGTGTTTTTGTTTCTGTATTATCAGTGCGTTGATTTTGGACCGAGTGGGCTCACGCAAAGACGCAAAGACGCAGAGAAGGAGAGAAGGAGAGAAGCGCGTGTACCGCGAAGCAATGAGGCGTGAAGGGGGAATTGCTGCTGGGGGTAAGGGAGGAGAATAGGGGTACGGAATGGATGGTAACGGGGGATTAGGCGTTGAGAATGGAGTCGAGTGATTCGGTGCTGAGGGCTTGGTCTATTTTCCAGTGCAGTGGAATTTCTGGAGCTTCGGATTGACCGTTGGAGGTGCTAGGGAGGGCAGTGCTAGCGAGGGCAGCGCAGCATGATGGGCAACCGCATCGATCGGGACCTTGTTCGGCAGAGTTCCAGAAGTTGCTTTGGTAGAGGATACGAGTGGAAGGGGAGGAGGGAGAATCGAGTGCAAAGGATGGCAGGAGAGGTGATCGCTGTGAGGATGGGTTGAGTTCCATGGGTGCGATTTGTTCGCCTTCTGCGTTCCCGGAGCGGTTCAGGAAGTTGATGACCATGAGGACATCGAGAGGGCTGACGAAGCGATCTCCATTGACATCGAGGTAGGGAGTGACGCCGGCGGGTGAGCCTTCGAGGGAGCGAGCGGAGAAGGTGTTGATATCGTTGATGAGAGTAAGGACATCGAGGGGGCTGACGCTTTGGTCCCCTGAGACATCTTCTGCGATGATTGTATTTTGCCAGGGGCTTGGGGGGGTATAGCCACCGAAGTCCACATGTTGGACAACGGGAGAAGTGGAGTAGTTGACTTCAATGATCCCGTTTTGGCTTGTGGTGTATTGGAAGCCGGGTAATTTTGGATCGACATGGAGTCGATAGAATCCAGTTGGGAGGTTGGATAGGTTGTAGCTACCGTCGCTTGCAGTGACAGCTTGGGATTGTGGTCCGTATCGAAGGTGGTCGAGCATGACGGAGGATGCTTGCAATCCTCGAGCGACGACGGAGGCGATGCGTGCAGAGCCGGTTTGGACTTCGAGGGTAACGCGTTGGTTGCGAAGCAAGCCGGATTGTTCGGCGCGAGCGATAAGGATTCCGTTGGCATCGTAGGCATCGAGTCGGACGCGAGTTGCGTCGTTGACTGCGACGGCTTCGATGGAGACGAAGGATTGTGGTTGATCGAAACGAGCGCGGAGTTGAAGTTGATCACCGACGAAGGCATCGACGTATTTTCGGGCCCAGAATGAGTAGGGTTTAAAGAGCTTTGGACCTGAAACATTATTCAGTGGGTAGACACCGATGAGTGCTTGGGAGTCCTTACCGATGGTATCGATACGAACGGAGTTGTTCGATGGTCCGAGGTTTCCGGCGAGGTTACCGGTTGGGTATTGATCGGGATCGATTAGGGTTTGCAGTGTGAGGGGTTGATTGTTGATATCGACGAGGGTGACGGTCGCGTTTGGGATTCCGGATTCGTTGGAGTTCCATTGCCCATTTTGGTTTTGGTCGCGCCATACGAAGCCTTGGATACCGTGAGCGGTCGTCACATCGGGGGCTTCTCCGATGACACCGGAGAAGACGTTGCTAGTGATACCGAGTTTGGTTTCTACGGCGCGGATTTCGATGGTTTTGCCGACTTGCGATGGGAGAATGGGGATTTGCAGGTTGAGGTTTACCGTATAGTCATCGGTCGCAAGAATTTGGGTCCAGTTGCCTGCATCGATACGGTATTCGATACGTCGGACTTTATTCAGGGTGATATCGTTTTGGGTTCCTGAGGAGTTTAGGTTAGGAAGAGTTTGTACGGAGGCGCGACCGGAGAAGTTGTAGGCGCCGAATTGGGGGAAGAATCGTCCGGTGCCTTCGAGTTTTAGAGGCACATCCATGAGATCGAAGATGCCATCGTTATCGGAATCGCGCCATCCGATTTGTGCGAGGGTTGCATCGGGTGAGGTGACGAGGGAGTAGGCGGCGGTGAGGGATCCGCCGGCGGACATGATACTGGCTTGTTGGACGAAGTTTGGGTTTGGGTTCAGGTCGAAGGCGTTGGTGTTTTGAGCGTCGTAGTAGCCGCGTCGATCGTAGTAGTTTCCACCGCCGATGTATTCGTCACGGGCCCAGAAGATGTGTCCGGTTTCGTGGGTGTAGGTCGAGTTGGGTCGTTTGGACGGGATGACTTCGAAGAGTCCTCCGGCGAAGGCGAAGGCGCGCGAGAAGTTTCCGCCGGGGGCGAAGCTACCGTCTGCATCTCGAGCGGAGTTCACGACGAAGATGGTGAAGGACCAATCGGTATCTAGTTTGAGGCGTTGGGCGTGATTGAAAGATCGGAGTGAGGATTCGAAGTTCAGGGAGTTGGTTTGGCTGTAGCCGATATCTTGGAGGAATTTCGGACCCCATTGCAGGTACCCTTCGGAGGTCATATTGATGGGTTCGAAGGGGGTGGGTAGTCGGTTATCGACGTAGGTGCGATCGATGACCCATTCGAGGGTATGGACGGAGGATTTTTTGGCGAGGAGTTGGTTCCACCATTGGAGTCCCGTTTGGATGTTGTTCATGACTTCGGCGACATGGGTTTCGGTCCAGTCTTCGGTGCTCACTGCGCCGGTGCTTTCGAGGAGCACGGGTGTGACAGCGATTCGTCCGAGCATGAATTCGCCGGTATCTTGAGGGGTGGCACCGAAGGGGAGGCTTGCCATGACTCGTCGGTCTTCGAGGGATTCGAAAACCGGTTTACGATTCCTGGGCGTGCTACGAACGCTAGCGTTTGCTAGGCGTTTGTTTCGGCAGGAAGCGGTGTCAACGGGGGGGGGCGCCATGGGGATTTTGGGGTAGTTGGGAGATGGATTTTTGGACGTAGGGTAATAGTTGCCGGTTGGTCAGTACGGGAGGGGAGTTTGTCGGTTAAGTTGGATTATCGGGTTTTTGAATGGGTTTACGTTGAAAAACTTTGCCTCGTATTCGATAACTTGGTAGGGTCTAAAATTCCAAACCGATGGTAGATTATTTGTAGAATTCGTAGGAAAGATTGGTAGTCCTGGTCAATAGGTGATAGAGATTGGGGCTGAAAATTGTTCGAGTGGCTGTGCGAGGATCGTCGCGAGGGTATTGGATAAGGCGTTGTTCTGACGTGGACTGTTGTGGGAGGGATCTCTCGCTTTTTTGGATAGAGGTGGTTTGAGTTCATGGTTGAATCAGGTCGGACTTTGGATACAGCGACATCGTTTGTTTTTCGGTTGAGTCAATCGGACCCGCAGGCGTGGGAAGATTTTGCGGTGCATTATTCGCGGATGATGCGTAAGTGGATGAAGCCGTGGAAGATACCTGTGGACGATGTCGACGACATCCTCCAGGACACCTATCTTCGGGTGTTGGGAAGTGTGAGTGGGTTTCGTCATCAAGGTCCTGGAACGTTTCGAGCTTGGCTCAAGCGGGTATCGCGGAGTTGTTGGTTGAAGGTGGTGGAGCAATCGGCATTTCGTCGGAATGTTTCGTTGGATGTCGAAGCGAGTTTATCGGAGGAGACGATGATGTCGATCGATCGAGAGATCGACATGTTGATTGAGCGGGAGTACTTGCGTTATGCGGTGGAGCGGACACGTCGTCGGGTAAGCAAGCAGGTGTGGGAGGTTTATCGATTAACAGCCTTGGATGGCAAAGCAGGTGAAGAAGTTGCGAGTGAATTGGGGGTCTCATTGGATGTCGTTTACAAATCGAAGAGTCGATTTCTGGAACGCCTGAAGGAAGAGTTGAGTGAGCTTGAATCTCGTGGACAGTATGTTCCATCCCAATGACGTTGAGAAGTTATGAACGATCGCGATGAGCAGCACGTTGATTTAGGTACGATTCAGGCGTATGTCGAGCATCGACTCGAGCCGGAACGGGTTGGGGAGTTGACGGATCATTTTGCGGTTTGTGCTTCTTGTCGTAGTGTGTTAGCGAAATCGATCCGAGAAAAGCTGCAAGGTGTCGGAGAGAATCTCGAAGGGAGTGAAGTTCTATCGACTGAAGGGGGAGATCGATTTCATTTGCGACCGCAGTTTGATTTGCATGGGTATCGGATTGAGCGGCAGATTTCGCAAGGTGGGATGGGTCGGGTGTACGAGGCTTTGCAGTTGGTTACTGGTCGCAAAGTCGCGTTGAAGTTCATGTCGATTTCGGTGGGAGAGTTGGTTCGGACGGCGCAACCGATTGAGAATGTGTTGCGTGAGGTTCGGGCGATGGCGGCTTTATCCCACCCGAACATCATTCAGGTGATCGATGTGATTGTATATCGGGAGTCACCGGTGATTGTGATGGAGTATTTCCCTGGTGCAACATTAGCGCAGTGGTGTGGTCAGCGGCGTATGGATCATGGTTTGATCGCGAGA
>JBIJCS010000430.1:0-4479 GCA_044344575.1 Pirellula sp.
AACGCCTTCCTCGTATTCGATGACGATATCTGCATCTTTGGTAGCACGAGGGTATCCGTAGGCGTTGCTGGAGAATGCACCGACAAGCATGTACGGGATCTGATGCGTTTGAAGCACACGAATGACATCGATCAACGCTTCAAAACTAGACTTATCCAATCACCAAACCCTCCACATAGAGTCGGAATAGCCCTGCTTCCTCAACTCTTCTCTTGATGGCTCTCCGGCGATCGAGTTCCTCGCTTACTTGTTCATCGCTCAGGTCTGGTTGCTCGGCTTTGATGATTTGCTTCAGCCAACGGATACCGTCGTCGTAAAGATCGGCACCGAGTTTGAGCTTTTCGGCCATCGAAAGCTCGGCCGCACGTCGAAGATTTGACTGTTCGATCGAGGCTTGCAATTGGCGCATAGACTCGATTTCAGGCGACGAGTTGTCCGCAGATTCCAACCTAGCGAAATCCTGGTCGGTTGCTTCTGCGTCGGGGAGTTTCTTACTCATTCTAACGATCTCTTCGAAATCGGGATCGTCCTTGCAGATTCCATTGATCTCAGCGATCCAATTGGGTTGGCTTGGAACCTTCGTCTTGAGAATTGCAACCTCTCGCTCTAACTTAGAGAGCCTTTGCTCGACGGAGTCCGACATCTTACTATCGTCCTGACGCCTTCTGCGTTTGCCGAAGAGAACTCTCAGAGAGGCGTCCGGGTTGTTAAACCGGAGTACTCTGTAAAACAGAGAATTTAAGAGTTGCAGACGAATTTGCGCGATCCGGTCTCGAATGTGCGATTTTTTGGTCCGCCTGGGCCGCTCTCAGATTGTTCTCTGGATTTATAGCCTCTACGAAATTCCCTTGGGAAAACGGAAAAAGCCGGGGATATAAATCCTCGGCTTTTTCCGTTAACTACGTTGTCTCGGGAATTCCGAGGATTGGAAAGCTCCCCCGGGTGGGCTCGAACCACCGACACGCGGATTAACAGTCCGCTGCTCTGCCGACTGAGCTACAGGGGATCATTGACTCTCGACTACTCTAAGCCGAAAGTGCCAGAAGTGTACACAGTTCCGATCCCCCTTTCAAGCCTAACTGGATTGACAAACCATGGGGTTTTACAACCCCCTTCATCCTGCTATTAGTACTCCTACTCGATCTTCCTGCTTCCCCGATTTCCGCTTGGGTTTCTATGGATTCCTTCGAACCGCTTCATCTCGCAGATGGGGGATACCTCGTCCTGCTCCCCGATTTTTTAACTTCGACCTATGCCGACGAAGCATTTGCGACGCTTCGCCATGAGCTCGCTTGGGAACAGAAACCAGGTCTGTTCGGCTACCCCCAACCTCGTTTGATCGCTTCCTATGGGAATCCAGGCGTGAGCTACCGTTACTCCAACATGGATTATCCGGCCTTAATCTGGACCCCGATGCTCCAGGATCTACGACAGAGGATGGAGGTCCAGTGCGGGTCGCTGGTATCTGCAAACCCCAGCTTTTCGGAACTTGCAAACGTCCATTGGAACTACTGTCTCGCGAATCTCTATCGTTCCGGGGCCGATAGCATGGGGTGGCACGCCGACAACGAGCCGGAAATGGGGAATATCATCGGCTCGCTTTCTCTCGGAGCCACCCGCCGCTTTCGTATTCGTCACAACTTATCGAGGCAGACTCAAACTTTTTTGCTCACTCACGGCTCACTGCTCATCATGGCCGGTACTATGCAGCAACACTGGCAGCACGAAGTTCCTAAAACCAAACGTCCAGTTGGCGAACGAATCAATCTGACTTTCCGAACCATTCGATCCAAAGAATCTCACGATCACCAATCTGGAGGCCATACGTCTAACTGAGCAATTGCCAATGTTAGAGCAATGTGGATTTGGTGATGGTTGCTCGTGGCTTCATGCAGTTCTGAACGCTAAAGTCGCGATTATTTTCCGAGGGTGATACGGCACAAGTGCATTGCGATATACACTATGCCCTAGATCGATGCGCCATCGATGCATTGACCGCTTGGGATCTTTAATACTAGGGTTTGGTTGTTATGGGGAATATTGGGAATTCCGCTGGAATGCATTCAATGGAAGGTGCGGCGGCATTTGATCAAGTGGTTAGCGATGCTTTTTTTACGTGGGAGCCGAATCGAGAACGTGCGGTGGTACTTGCGCGGGTCGCGAGAGTGTTTTGGCAATCGAATGCGATGAGGGCACTGCGAGCGGCATCCGATGGCTTGAGTGAGCCAATAGATTGTTTGATGCGAGCTGTATCCGAAATTGATTTGGACCGTCCACTTTCGCCGCGACTCTCCGCTCGGCTTGCAGGGTTGATGGAGGCGATGGAGCGGCGCGATGGGTATGCTGTTTATGATACCCTGCAGGCTTGGTCGGCTGATCCTCCATCTACTTGGTATGCGCAAGCATTAACAACAGAATCGATCGCTACTCACGCTTGGGAGACTCCTCTATTGCGAGAAGTCCGTTCAACACAGATTTCTGGGGGGGGGCCATTGGAGTTTTTCCCCATGCTAGAAAGGGATACTCAGGGGCTTCATGGCTCAATGCTGGAAGCATTAGGCCGTATCGAAACGGCTTGTCCTGCGATGCATGCAGAGATTTCATCGCATGTTTCAATGATCAAACTGTTTACCGGCAACGGGATTGAGGGATTGAGTTCTCCGAAGGTTTACGGAGCATTGTGGTTGAAGGCTCCCACGCTTGAGAATGCTCAGAGTTGGTTTTTGGAGCACTTGGTGCATGAGTGCTCTCACTTGTACTTGAATGCGATGCTCATTGTCGATCCGTTATTGAATAATCCGCAGGAGATGAATAAAGCTCCCATTCGTCCGGATCCACGTCCGATGTTCCAGATCTTGCATGGGACGTTTGTGTTGGCAAGGAATTGCGATGTGCATGCGAAGCTTGATACGCTGTATCCGGAGTTGAAACTGCGGCCAATGTTAGAGAAGTTCCGAGAGCAGTTCCGCAATGGATTCGAAGTACTCAGCAAACACATGGAGCCGACGGAGCGGGGGGCATTATTATTAGATTCGCTGAGTTCGTTTTGCGATGAATTACCGAAATTGTGAGTGTGGGGGCTTGCACCGGTCTCACGCAAAGAAGCAAAGACGCGAAGGGGGCAGGCCGTTTTCGTTTAGCAGTCAGCCGAAGGCGTACCAGGATTCGATTCCATGGTCTCACGCCAAGAAGCAAAGGAGCAAAGAGGCAAAGGGGACGGACAGGGGCGTTGTCGGCCGGTGCTCTGGTTAGTTTCGAGGAGTCGTTTGCTCGATGGATGCTTGGTGCGTGAGGTTGGCTTGGTGGAGGACTTGATCGAGGCGGTTGCGAAGCAAGATCATTTGATCATGGCATAGCGATTGCCCAATTTGGCTTGCGATAAACAAAGCGAGATAAAGTAAGAGGGTTGCTGCAGCGATTGCGAAGCCCCATGGGAAGTGCCCGATCATCCACTGGGAGCCACCGAAGATGGATGCAAAAAAGATGCAGCAGAAGAACGCAAGATAGAAGATCCAGACCAAGGTCCAGATATTGGGACGAGGGGCAAATCGTCCGAATAGAGTGCAGCTGTATTCGTCATCTGCGTCGAGAAAATAGACGCTAAGGTGTGGCGACCAGAGACGATGTAGTTCTGCTTCGAGATGAAACTCAGCATAGTCTCCATGCGTCAGATAGAGCGTTGCTGGAGATTGACCGAGCATGGCTTCTTCAAATAACGCGACGGCTTGCGCACGCGGCATGTTGAGTCGAATTTGGAAGGTGGGACGGATCGACCAAGGGAACATCGCAACGACTTGAGGGTGCTGGGTTAGGTGCCATGTTTCGCGAGATTAGTTCGCACTGAATGGAGGAATTCCATCGATGCGATGTCTTGCGCGCAGTGGCACGGGTGGCGATTCTGTGGCAGCAGTTTGTTTTAACTGGGACAGTTGATCGACCAGCACATGATACCGAACTTCTTCGCTCGGTTCTCCGAGGAGCGAGTGTTTGATCGGGATTGGGAGGTTGATTGCGAAGGCGACGATATCCGTCAGGACGCTCAGAGGTAGTTGATGAACGAGAACTTCTGACAGGGGATCGGATTTTGCAATTTCAGGGGGTAGAAAGCTCCGGAAGAGTTTGACGAGGTGGTATTTGGCGGCTTCTGCCAATTCCTGATGTTCCCATGTGATTTCTTCGATCAGTTCGACGCGAGCTTGGCGAAACGATGTCGCTACGTCGAGTTCTTCTACGATCCGTGCGCGATGCAGTCCGGCGAGCATGATGTTATGCCGACCGTCGCCGAGGGGAGTGTGATTGATGATGCGTCCGATGCAGACGGTGCGAGCGATTCGAGGATAAGTTTCGTAGTTTTCCTCCCAGCCTCGATCGAGGAGGGCCATCGCAATCAGGTCATCGGATTCGAGTGCGTCACTAAGCATTTCGCAGTAGCGAGGTTCGAAAATATGGAGATTTTGGATGACGTTGGGAAAGAGAACG
>JBIJCS010000042.1:0-15028 GCA_044344575.1 Pirellula sp.
GCATTCTTGGGGATGCTTGCGTTTACCTACCTTTGCCAAGTCATTGGGCGCAAGAAAGCGTTTGCGATCGGATTTGTCGCAGCGATGTTTGCCACCATCGCATTCTTCCGGGCCTTCAACGGTGGCTCGACCATTTGGCTTAGCGGGCTGATGGGATTCTGCCAACTCGCCCTCTTCGCCGGCTTTGCAGTCTACTTGCCTGAACTCTTTCCATTGCGACTGCGGAGTACGGGAACGAGTTTCTGCTATAACGTTGGCCGTTACGTCGCTGCCACCGGCCCGATTACTCTTGGGGAACTCGCAAAGGTTCTCGCACCCGCCGATGCCGCACTCGATGTGAAAGTCCAAGCCTTCCGGGATGCGTGCACCTACATGAGCTTGTTCTTCCTCGTTGGCTTGATCGCTCTATTTTTCTTGCCAGAAACCAAGGGCAAGCCACTTCCGGAATAGCTCCTGACTCACGCAAAGAAAACGGTCTCACGCAAAGACGCCAAGACGCAAAGGGAGAGGGATGTTTGGGGTAGCGTTTTTGGGCTTCTCCTCTTTGTTCTCTGCTGGTCTTTGTTCATTGTTTGTCTTTGTTCATTGTTTGTCTTTTTTTTGCGATCTTGGCGTCTTGAGCGTAGCGGGCGTGAGAATTGTTCGGTCGGCGGTTGGTCTTATGCAAAAAACAGAAGTTCGGAAAAAAGTTTCCGAATGCGGAAATTTCCCCGAACCTTCTGGGAATCTAACTGTCTAAGGACGGTAAGCAATGCCGAAAACGCGTTTCAGCCCCAGGGTTGACTGTGTTTAGGAACTTGCTGAGAGATTTTATTGTTTTCTCTTCGGGGATCGGCTAGGATGTTTGGCGGTCGAAGTTTTCGGCCACCGCTAGCCAATTTCTGGTTTTCGGTTTTTTTCATCTCATGCTGCACCACCTAGGTGTGGAGGAGGACGCCATGCGTATCACGACGAATGCTAAGCGATTTTTCTACGGTTTTGCTGCCAAGCAAACATCCGAGATCGCCTTGGTCATGAACGTGACGGGCGACCTTTGCCTCCACCTTCTCCAGGTGCTTGAGGGATGGATGTTTCGTTGGAGCGGCGCGTCAGGTTCTGAACGCTTGGTCCATGCAGTTTGTGCGAAATCATTGCCGGCATGCCACAGAGCATGCAGTCCGAACCCCTACGGTTCGGACCCGTCGCAATGGACTTCGCGCAACCTTAGCAGGTCCAGCGACAGACTACGCGGTGGCATAAGCCAGTTCCGTTAATCGTTCATCCATTTTCAAGACGCGATCGCGAACCCTGAGTCAATCAGTCCAAGCATCGCAACTACACCTCAATCCTTAGCATTCGTCCCTATCGCTTCGCTGTCGTCTCTCCTTAGTCGACTCGGAAACGTGGGCTACTGACACCCATCGGTGCAACTTCCCGTTGCCTGCGGTGCCGTAACCAACGCTCGGAGTCCACGCAGAGATCAGCGTCACGATAAGGCTTGCGGTCGAGCAAGTCGCTCAACCGTAACCACAATGCTTGAATTCCGAGAGCATGAGTTATGAGCAATACCATTTTTGACAGCCAAGCTGATTTAGTGACCTTGGTCAACGCTGCCAAGGCAGGAGATCGCGAAGCCTTCGACGCCTTGTGTCGGCGACACGAGGCCCAAGTCTTGAACTTGGCCTATCGCAGGTTAGGGAACTGGGACGAAGCGCAAGAGTTGCGCCAAGATGTCTTCTTCCAAGTATGGAGGAAGTTGGATCAGTTGACACATGCCGAAGCCTTCAGCGGTTGGTTGCGTCAGATCGTCGCGCGGATGGCGATCAATCGCAATAGCCGACGACGTCGATTGACCTTGATCGATCACGAAGTCTTGGAAGCGACAATCGATTGCGAAACCGATGCGGAAACCGCCTTGGTTCGCGAAGAGACCAAGCGTCAGTTGCATCAGCAATTGGCCCAGTTGCGCACCATGGATCGGGAAACCTTGATCGCGTATTACATCGACGATAACAGCATGATCGAAATGGCTGAGCGGTTTAATGCTCCGGTCGGAACGATCAAGCGGCGGTTGCATACCGCTCGCTTGCGGTTGGCGGAAGCTTGCCGCAATATCATCGCATGTTGAGCGTCGATCAGGTTAGGAGTTCATGAACGACTCGACACGGTTCGACACCGGTCAAACGCGTGTCGAGTCCTTGGAACTTGTAGCTGAATCGCTGATAATCGATTCCCATTTGGTACAAGAGCGTTGCATGAACATCGTGTACTGAAACTCGGTTTTCCACAGCATGGTATCCGAATTCATCGGTAGCTCCATAACTGAACCCGGGCTTGAAGCCGCCACCGGCAAACCACATCGTAAAGCCCGCGAGGTGGTGGTCTCGGCCATCTCCTTGAGCCATCGGCGTACGACCAAATTCTGATCCGAAAACAAGGATGGTGTCTTTGAGCATATCCCGTTGCTTCAAGTCGGTGATCAGTGCCGCGACTCCTTGATCGACTTCTTTTGCTGTCCCTTCCGAGTGGGCTTTGACTGCCCCGTGATGGTCCCAATCGCGGTGATAGAGTTGGATAAAGCGAACGCCACGTTCGGCTAATCGGCGAGCCAGAAGGCAGTTCGACGCGAACGAACCATCGCCACCTTTGGTTCCGTACAAATCGAAGACATGTTCGGGTTCTTTGGAAACGTCCATCAACTCTGGGACACTTGTTTGCATTCGGAATGCAAGTTCGTATTGTTGGACTCGGGTTGCGATTTCTGGATCATCCAATCGCGCGTTGGCCAAGCCGTTGAGTGAAGCGATTGCATCGACGACTTGTCGCTGTTGGCTACTGGAGACTCCCTTTGGGTTCCCAACATAAAGAACAGGGTCTCCGGTACCTCGGAATTCGACTCCTTGGTATTGTCCTGGCAGGAAACCTGAATGCCATTGTCTTGCGGCAATCGGTTGCCTCTGCCCATACTTGCCCGTCGAGACCATTACAACGAAGCCTGGCAGATTCTCCGATTCGGAGCCGAGTCCATAGAGCAACCACGAACCCATGGCGGGACGACCGCTGATCATCGTGCCGGTGTTCATGAAGGTATGCGCCGGATCGTGGTTGATGGCATCGGTGTGCAAGGATCGAACGATGCACATATCATCTGCGCATCGCGAAGCCAACTGTGGCCAGATCTCCGAGATGACTTGTCCGGATTGCCCCCAAGGTTTGAAGTTATGTTGCGGTGCAAAGCAGTTAAGTTTTTGACCTTGGAGTTGGGCGATTTGCTGTCCTTTGGTGATCGATTCCGGCATTTGCTTGCCGTGCATTTCGGCAAGCTTGGGTTTGTGATCAAAGGTTTCCAAGTGGGTCATACCGCCTGCCATGTACAACCAAATGATTCGTTTGGCGCGTGGCGGATGATGCAGAGGTTGCAGGAGTCCACGCGACGTGTCGGTTGGGTCGCCATCGGCGGCAAGGAGTCTGTTGTTTCCAAGAGACTTCGCGAGCATCGATCCGAGGGCCATCGCACCTAGGCCGACTCCTTTGCGTTGCAAGAACGCGCGTCGGTAGATGGCATTTTCCATTTGATTCATCATGGTTATTCCAATGTTCTAGTAACGTGTGATTGTTTCATGAAGGTTCAGCATGACGCGGGCAATGCTGGTCCAAGCGGCAAGTTCGGCAACATCGATGTTCGCGGCGACGGGTCGCGCACCGACTTTCAATAACTCGTTGGCTTGTTCAGGTGTTTGTTTGAACTGTTCGAGTTGCGAGCGATAGAGATCTTCGAGCACTCGCAGTTCGCTTGCGTCTGCATCGCGCGAAAGCGTGCGACGAATCGCCTTGTTTAGTTTGTTCGCGACATCACCCTCTTGCTGTGCGATCTGTTCGGCGAAGGTTCTCGCGGCTTCGACGTACGTAGGGTCATTGAGCAAAACCAGGGACTGCAAAGGGGTATTGGATCGAGGGCGATCTGCGGTGCATTCTTCGCGATTCGGTGCATCGAACACGAGCAAGCTTGGGTGGAGGTACTGGCGTTGCCAGTGGGTATACAACCCGCGACGGTAGAGTTCTTCGCCTTGACCGTTTTGCCATTCGCGGGTTGGGAAGTTCAAATAAGCCCAATAGCCGGCGGGTTGGTACGGTTTCACGCTACGGCCGCCTAGTTTATTTACAAGCAGGCCGCTAACGCTCAGTGCATTGTCTCGCACCATTTCGGCATCGAGTCGGAATCGGGCTTGTCTCGCTAATAAACGGTTATAGGGATCGCGTTCTCGCATCGCTTGGGTAGCGGCCGAAGATCGCTGATACGCTTGGCTCATCAACACGGACTTCATCCAACGTTTGATATCCCAGCCGGAGTCGATCATCCACACCGCGAGATCATCGAGTAGTTCAGGATGGCTCGGCCATTCACCTTGGGCTCCCAAATCATCGAGTTTGGTCGACAAGCCGGAGCCGAAGAGAAGCTTCCATAGCCGATTGCTCAGAACACGTGACGGAAGAGGGTTTTTCGGATCGACGATCCATTTTGCGAGATCCAATCGGTTAAGTCGAGTGTCGCTTTGTGCGGCTTGTTCGCCGGGACGAACGATGGCATCGAGGGTGGCAGGGAAAGCAGGTTGTACAACTTCTCCGGTTTCATCCATCCAGTTGCCGCGAGCGAGGACTCGCACCATTCGCGGGGGAACCGATTCGGTGATCAGGGTTGAAGTGATTTGTTTATCGAGGGCAGCGATTTGTTTATCGAGTTCGGCAAGTTGCATCCGCAACGGTTCAAGGCGAGGTGCGGTCGCTCGGAAGTGACCAAGGAGTTTGTCTTGTTCGTCTTGAGTTCGATTTGCTTTGGGTTTCGTAACGATGGCTTCGATGTCAGCGGGCAAGCTATTGGAGACTGCGATGGGGCGAGGAGCATTGGTTGCCCAGAGACGGAATCGACCGATGGTATGTTGCGGGTTATCTAGGTTTTGCCATAGTCCGATGACAACGGATCCGTCTGCGGGGACATCGAGGTTTTCGGCGGTTTCAAAAATGGCGGCGTGTGGTTGTCCGACGCGCTCCATAATGGCCCAACCCCAATTGCGACCTTTTTCATCGCCATCGAGTGCTGCGGCCACGGCCCATTTGCCGTAAGGGTTCTTATCGGCAGCACCGGTTTGCTCGTAGGTCGCGCTAGGGTTTGCCAAGGGGACTTTTTTGGTTTGACCATTGGCTGTGCGTTGATGGACTACAAATTCGGAGAGAACGAAGTTGCCGTTGCCAGCGCGTCCGGGGCCTTTGCGGGGGAGCGAGTCATCGGGGAGGACTTCGAGTCGGAATGCGGTAGTGGCTGCGGGAAGATTTTTGGTGGTGAATAGAAGCGTGTCCGTTGCTGGATTTGCGCCGCTTGCAAGAAACGAACCGTCTGGTAGGGGTTGCAAGGAGACCCCTTCGAGGGAAACGAGGGAATCGGGTTTTAAGAGAGTCCAAGGAACGTGGTTCTTTTCCCAAGCATCGAAATCGGCGAGGAGTTCGGGGGAATTCGCGGCGATTGCATTTTGGGTGGATAGTTTTTGTTCGAGCAGGGCCGCGCGTTGGGATTCTTGTTGTGCATTGGGGACTTTGACGAATGGGCCCCAGTTCCCATCATCATTGGCACCAGAATATAGCCCCCGTTCTTTGATGTCTGCGAAGAACGCCCCAAAGCGGTAGAAGTCTTTGGTGGAAAGGGGATCGAACTTGTGATCGTGGCACTCTGCGCATCCGAGGGTGATACCGAGCCAAGTACCCGTAGCATTACGGACTCGTTCTGCCATGTATTTTGCTAAGTATTCTTTATCTTGAACGCCACCTTCTGCGCTCATCATTCCAAGACGGTTGTAACCGGAAGCGATCAATTGCTCACGGGTTGGAGTTGGCAGGAGGTCTCCAGCAAGTTGTTCGGTGGTAAACGTATCGAACGGTTTGTTCTCGTTGAAGGAGCGAATGACGTAGTCACGAAATGGGGAGACACTCATGTCTTGGTCGCCGTGATAACCCACCGTGTCAGCGTAGCGCACTAAGTCCATCCACCACATAGCCATTCGTTCACCGAAATGTGGGGAGCTAAGCAATCGGTCGACGGTACGTTCGTAGGCAACGGGAGAGTTATCAGCGAGGAATTCTTCGACTTCGGATTCAGAGGGAGGCAAGCCGGTGAGATCGAAATGGAGTCGTCGTAGGAGCGTGATTTTTTCAGCGCGGGGGGCGGGTTGTAGACCGAGAGAGTCCCAGCCTGCTTGCACGCGCGCATCGATTCGTTCGGTGATTTGTTGATCAGTCGTTGACGCCGAGCCCGCATTGGTGGCAGTTGTAGTGGCTTGGTTGCTTTGCGAGAGAGGATCGCGTTGCAAGGGGAGGAAAGCCCAGTGGCCTTCGAATTCGCCACCTTGTGCAATCCATCGTTTCAGCAGGGCGATTTGGTCGGCGGTCAGTTGCTTACCGCTTTCCGGTGGAGGCATTTTTTCTTCGGCGTTGGTCGAGAGGATTCGTTCGACCAGTTTACTTTGATCGGGTTGGCCGGGCGTTATTGCGCCGGGTTTGCCATCGGAACCGTGCAGACCATTGCGAGTATCGAGACGCAGTCCAGCTTCGCGTTTGTTGTTATCAGGGCCGTGGCAATAGAAGCAGTTGTCCGAGAGGATGGGGCGGATATCGCGATTGAATCGAACTTTGTCTGTGCCTTCGACGCTCCCTGATCGCTGCGTTGTGTCTTGTGCGAAGCCTAGGTTTCCCGCAGAGAGTCCAAGGGTTGCAGCAACAAGGAATCCGGCAGCAGCAGAGTTTCGAGTCGGACGCATGGTAGGGTAGGTTTGTTGGTTGGGGTGGGAGGGAAATTTGGTTGGTTCGACCGCGATGGTTGCGAGCCGAGCTCACGGGACTACATGGAGGCAAGGGTTCCGTTTAGGTGCGGTTCCAGCGGTGGGTAGCATCGGCGATACGTTGTCCAAAGAGTTTGGCGGTCTGCCGGTCCCCTTCGAAGAGGTTGACTTGATCGGCTTCGCTTTGGGCCATCAGGCCGATGTAAGCACCGAGACGGTTCAGTTGTTCGTGGCTGGAGCCTTCTGGTCGGGTACCGAGGCTAACCCAGATCATACCGTGTTGCATCGCGTTGATCGCGAGTCCTTGGAGGGAGTTCAGTTTATCTCCTGAGAGGCCTTGGGAGTGCGTGAAGCCTGCGGCGAGTTTATTTTTCCAACGTTGTTCGTACCAGATACCGCCGCATGCATCGATGAAGGCTTTGAATTGGGCGGCGAGTCCACCCATGTAGGTCGGGGAGCCGAAGACGATGGTATCGGCGCGATCGAGGTTCGCGATGGTTTCGTCGTTTTTCCAGCGACCTTCGCGGAAATCCGCGTTTTCGATTTTCAGGAGGATTGCGTTGGTTTGCGGGACGGTTCGAGCACCTTCGGCGATTGCCAGTGCGAGTTGTTGCGTGTGTCCGGCAGCGGAAAAATAAATGATCGCGATGTTTTTCATGGTATTTGAGAGTTTCTCGGGGCGGGTGTTGCTAGGGACTGGCGAAAACTAGGCTGCTGCCTACACTAGTCTCTCTGCAAAACCTATGGGTTCTCGCTGTGTGCGGCTCGCCTTAGGCAGTTCACAGTGTTCACAGTATAGTATAAACGACTGTTTCCAAAGAATTTCTATTTTCCCCCAAGGAGAATTCGCGATGGCATTTACGCTTGCTCCCCTCCCGTACGCTTCGAACGCCATGGAACCCCATATCGATGCGCAGACGATGGAAATCCACCATGGCAAGCACCATCAAGCGTATGTAACGAATTTGAACAAGGCACTGGAGGGTACTCCGTTTGCTGACAAGAGCATTGAGGAAATCGTCGGCAACCTTGGAGCGATTCCTGAAGAGAAACGGATGGCGGTTCGCAACAATGGCGGCGGGCACTGGAATCACACGTTCTTCTGGCAAGTCATTGGCTGGAATGCAGGTGGCAAGCCTTCGGGTGCTTTGCTTGCAGACATCGAAGCGACCTTTGGTAGTTTTGATGCCTTCAAAGAGAAGTTTGCTGCGGCTGGAACAACGCGATTCGGTTCCGGTTGGGCTTGGCTCGTGGTCAATAACGGCAAGTTGGAAATCGGTTCGACACCGAACCAAGACAATCCGTTGATGGGTAAGGCGATTGCTGGGATTGAAGGAACGCCTGTTCTCGGTTTGGATGTTTGGGAGCATGCTTACTACCTCAAATATCAAAACCGCCGTCCTGACTACATCGCTGCATTTTGGAATGTGGTGAATTGGAACGAAGTTTCCAAGCGATACGAAGCAGCGAAAAAAGGCTAAGCTGCGGTTATGGCGGGTGCCACACTACTGACGTTGCTCGATGATATCGCTACGATTCTCGACGATGTTTCAACGATGAGCCAAGTCGCGATCAAGAAGACCGCAGGGGTCTTGGGAGACGACTTGGCTCTGAACGCAAAGCAGGTTTCCGGCGTGAATGCTGACCGGGAGCTGCCTGTGGTGTGGCGTGTGGCGGTAGGTTCGGCGATCAACAAAGCGATCCTGATCCCGGCAGCGTTGCTCATCAGCGCGTTGGCCCCTTGGTTGATCAATCCTTTGCTGATGATCGGCGGATTGTATTTATGTTTTGAGGGAGTTGAGAAACTGCTACACCCATGGCTGCATCCGCATGCGAAGGAAGAGGCGGAGGCCAAGCGTACGGCGCAGTTACAAGCGTTGAGCGATCCGGAAGTCGACGTGGTGAAGGTGGAGAAGGACAAGATTCGGGGAGCGATCCGAACCGATTTTATCCTCTCGGCAGAAATCATTGTGATCACCTTGGGGACCTTAGCAGACCAGCCTTTTTCCACCACGCTTGGAGTGTTGCTTGCGGTCGGCATCCTGATGACCATCGGTGTGTATGGATTGGTTGCGGGTATCGTGAAGTTAGATGACCTGGGATTGCGATGGCTTGCTCGCAAAGGGAACACCGGTCTGGATCCGGCATTGAGGAAGATGGGTGCAGGGATCCTTTGGGTTGCCCCGTATTTGCTTCGATTTCTCGCAGTCGCTGGCACCCTTGCGATGTTTCTTGTCGGGGGTGGGATTATCGCGCATCAATTCGAAGCGATCCATCATCTTGTGGAGTCGATTGCCGAAACCTTGCATCATGTCCCATTGCTTGGTGGCGTGTTGGCTTGGTTGGCATCCCCACTATTCGACTTGCTCTTTGGACTCTTTGCAGGTGCATCGGTGGTGGCTGTGGTACAATTGGGGAAGTGGTTTTTTGGACCGGTAGCGCAGCGATCGACGAGTCATTAATGGCCTGGACGAGTCCAACTGAACTGCCTAGCCCCGCCTTAAACCTAAAGCCCCGCATTCCCAGAATCCCGACGATTCAGAATCCCGACGATTCAGAATCCCGACTACCCAGAATCCTTCGACCAACGGATTGAGCGCGCTGCATGAGTGAATACGCACTGGAAATCAAAGACGTTTCGCATCGGTTTGGGGATTACCCTGTTCTCGACAAGATCAATTTAAAGGTCTGGCCGGGTCAGATTGTTGCGATTGTTGGGCCGAGCGGATGTGGCAAGAGCACATTATTGAAAGCCATTTTAGGGACACATCCGCCGACGGGGGGAACGATTTTGGCGGATGGGGAACCGGTCACGGGTCCAACGCGCAACGTGGGGATTGTCTACCAGCATTACGCCTTGTTCGACTTTTTGACTGCCGAGCAAAACGTTGCCTTTGGACTGAAGCTTGATCAAACATCGTTGTTCGACCGAACGATCCTTTACCCTCGCTACCGCAAGATTCGCAAGAAGCACTTAGCGGATTCACGAGCTTTTCTGCAGCGTGTTGGTTTGGAGCATGCTTGTGGAAAATATCCTTCGGAGATGTCAGGAGGGATGAAGCAACGGGTTGCGATCGCTCAAGCGTTTGTCATGAAGCCCAAGGTTGTGTTGCTCGACGAACCGTTTGGAGCATTGGATGAATCGATGCGAGAAGAGCTGCAGTTTATGTTGCTGCGATTCTATCAAGAGAATTTGGAAATGAAGCGTGCGGGGAAGCGACCGCAGTACACGATTTTGATCGTTACGCATGAGCTGAACGAAGCGATCTTTGTGGCGGACAGGGTGATTGGAATGTCGAGGTTTCACACGGAGGGGAATCAAGGTGCGACGATCGTGTACGACAAACCTTGTCCAGTGTTTCATCCTGACGATCCTCGCGACTACAGCAAGTTCATTGACCAGCGCGAGGAATTACGCAAGGCGGTATTCGATGACGAGTACATCAAGGATCGCAACAAGTACGTCACATTTACCAGTGATTTAAGCAAGTTAGCGGAGGGGCAATCGATGGCTCCTGTTTCCAAGTCGGCACAAACCATTCCTTAATTTAATCTAGGCGAATTCGTCTTTTTCATTATGCCATACTCGAAATTTGTATTACCTGCGGTCTATGCATCGTTGCTTACTACTTGTGCCGTTGCACAGGAATCCCCCAGCAATGTTGGGGGTAGTGTTCCGAGCAAGCCTATCTTCAAGGATGGTGTTGCGCAGGTGGTCCCTGAGTTCAAGACCGATTGGATCGAACATGACTTGTTCGTCGAAACCGAGTTCGACTCAGACAAGGATGGCAAACCTGATCGTATGCATGTGAGTGTGACGCGCCCGAAGCAGACCGATACAGAGGGATTGAAGGTACCGGTGATTTATCAATCGAGTCCTTACTATGCGGGGATTGGGTCGACGTCTGCAGATTACATGTGGAGTCCGCGACAGAACTTGAATAGTCCACCGCCGAAGCATGCGGTTGCTCCGTCGATACCACAGCAAAGCAAAAGACCGCGACTCTCGGGAGAACATCTTGCGGAGTGGGTACCGAGAGGATTTGCAGTTGTGCATAGTTCATCTCCGGGCACGGGTTTATCGCAAGGATGTCCGACGGTCGGGGGTCAGAACGAGTCGTTGGCACCCAAGGCGGTGATTGACTGGCTCAATGGGCGTGCAAAGGGCTTCACGAGTGTTGATGGAGACGAACGGGTTGAAGCAACTTGGTGCACAGGGAAGGTCGGAATGATTGGGACTTCGTACAACGGCACGTTATGTCTTGCCGCTGCGACGACAGGTGTCGATGGATTGGAATGCATCGTTCCGGTCGCACCAAATACTTCGTACTACCATTACTATCGATCGAATGGGCTGGTGCGTCATCCAGGTGGATATATGGGAGAAGACATCGACGTGTTGTATGACTTTATTCATTCCGGCTACGAAACGAATCGCAAGACTTGCGATTGTGACGTTCGGGATGAAGGGATGCTCAAGGAGTTCGATCGAACAACAGGAGACTACAATGAATTCTGGAAGAGTCGAGATTACATTCATCAGCTTGATCGCATGAAAGCGGCTTTGCTCATGGCGCACGCATTCAACGACTGGAACGTGATGCCAGAGCACAGTTATCGCATTTATCAGGCGGTGCAGAAGAAGGGATTGCCTTGTCAGATTTACTATCACCAAGGAGGCCACGGGGGGCAGCCTCCGGTTCAGTTGCTAAACCAATGGTTTTCCCATTATCTCTATGGGATCGACAACGGTGTCATGGGTCAACCGAAAGCTTGGATCGTACGCGAGGGCAAGCGGAACAGCAAGCCAGAGACGTATGCAGATTACCCTAATCCAGAGGCGAAGACTGTCACGTTGAAGGCATCTGGAAGTGGTCGCAAGACGGGTGAGTTAATACCGGCTTTAAGTGCCTCGGAACCTGAATCGAAGCCCAAACAGATCGAGCAGATTATCGACAACTTTTCTTTCAGCGCACCGCAATTGATTCAGGCGGAATGGAGCAATCACCGATTGATCTATGCGACACCGACGCTGAAATCGACGTTGCATTTGTCTGGAGTTGCAAAGATCAAGTTGCGGGTGGCTTGCAATCGCCCCAATGCTTGTTTGTCGGTCTGGCTTGTCTCTCTCCCGTGGACCAATAGCGAGCGGATCACCGATGACATCATCACCCGTGGTTGGGCCGATCCAGCGAACGCCGAATCGATTTGGAGTGAAAAACCAATGGTTCCTGGAGAGTTTCGCGACGTGACGTTTGAGTTACAGCCTGACGATCAAGTTCTCGCAGCGGGTGAGCAGCTCGGTTTGGTGATTTTCTCAACCGACCGCGACTTCACGCTGTGGCCCGAACCGGGCACAGAGTTACAAATCGATCTTGCGCACAGCGAGTTAGATTTACCTATCGTGGGGGGGCTTGAGGGCTATACCAAAGCGTTGGAAAAGTCAAGTGACCCAGAGGTAGAAACCAAGGATGAGTAAGGAAAGAAAACGTATTCTTGGTTGGACATTTGCAAGGCAGCTCCGCATCACCAACGCGTTCACCGATCGCTAGCAATAGAGCGAGATTCAAGAGCAAGACGATGTGCATTGAGTTTCGGATGGAATCGCTGATTTCGTCTTGCGAAGTTGGCTGAATCGACCAAACTACTCGGTTTGTAATCCACGAGATACTCATCGATAGATAAGCGTTCTGCATGGCGACATTGGCTCAACTGGACATGCCACAAGCGAGTGGCTTGATCGTCCACATTCTCAGTGCGATCGCGGCGCAAGAGAAGAAGTTTCGACCACAGCAATTGCTGATGGCGAGATATTTTGCTTCGAATGATCTGCCTCGATTGAAGAAGGGGGATGCATCTCTTGCTTGGCAATTCGAGCTCGAAGGTGTATCTCCGGTTCGAGGTCAATTCACAACGGGCATCACCGTTGAGCTTGATCCCAAGAGTATGCATTTGCTTGCCGACGTTACGGCGACACGTGTGATTCGCAATATTGCGATGACATGTTCATGCACGGAGACGGTCAAGCCTTGTGTGCATCAGGTTTATTCCTTGAATTATTTGCGACGTCAACTCAGTCAGCGTTCGGCGAGCGATGCACTGGAGTGGATGGACAGTTGCGTGACGGATGGGCGTCAAGCTGGGCGCAAGTTGATCGAGTCGTTGTCTTACCTCAAGCCTGAGATTGAAGAGACGGCATCGGATTTCGATTCGGACGATGAACCGGAGCGACGACTACAGCGGTTGCAATGGCGTCTGAACTATTCGAATTACGGAGTCCAGATCAACGCGTTTTTGCAATCGTCTCGCAAGCGGGGTGGATGGAACAAGGGGCGGCAGATTCGAGAGAACTTCGATACGGTGCCTGAAGTTGCATTAACGCATCCGTCGGACAAGATGTTGGTGCTGTTGTTGCAATCGGCGGAAGATTCTTATCGTGGGCAAACACCACGAGTCATCCGTGAATGTTTACGCATGCTGATCGATCACCCGAATTGCACGCTGGACGATCCCGTGCAAACTCCGTTGCGTATTCGGGAAGTACCTGTTGAGGTGCGCGTAGAGAACCAGGGAGAAGTCTTCAAGCCTGCGGTATTTCAAGCCAATGTAGCGATCGATGCGATCCATGATGATCCGACGCTATTCCTTGGGACGATCAACTCCAAAGAGTCCTTGTTACTTCGGATGGACCGAGATCGGCACATTCTATGGATGAGCACACTGGATCAGCGAATTCTGCGATTGATCAACGATTTGAATGCAGCGGAGCGTCGGGAAGCGGTGCTTGATCGCGAAGCCGCAGAGCGGTTTGCAGACTTGATCGTCTACGTCGCTGAGCCCAAGCGGCTTGAGATTCAGCTACCGGAATCTTTGGCTGGTCCAGAGCAACCGTTAGAGCCGAAGGTGGAATTGCATTTATCACCGCGCGGGAAGGAAGGGATGCAAGTTGCACTGAGAGTGGCTTGTGAAAATGTTCCCGAGCCGCCGGTTCCAGGGCAGGATCCCGAGCGGTTGCGTATTGCGACTCCTGCTGGTCGCTTTCAATTGCTTCGCGCGTTGGAAGAAGAGGCATCGCGAGCGGATGAATTTGCGGAACGTTTACAACTGCAATTGCTGGCTTACGATGCCCCCTACACTTGGCTTGCTCCCACACCCGATGAAGCACTCGATTTGCTGCAGCGTATCCAGAATCTTGGAGACCTCGCTCCAACCGTTTGTTGGCCGAGGAGTCAACCGTTACAAGTTATCGGGGAGATCACTCCGCAGCGGATGCAAGTCAAACTTTCCTCTGGCCGCGACTGGTTCGGCTTGGATGGTTTCGCGCAGCTCAATGGATTGGAGATTCCGCTTGCAGAACTCTTGTCAGCACTGCGACAAGGACGTCGTTTTGTTCCGATCGGAGATGGTCAATTCGCGCAAATTTCGGATTCGTTGCGTGAACGGTTGGGAGCGATCCAAGACGTATCGATAGGCGAGCCAGGAGAGATCCGTATTTCGCGTGCCGGCACGGCAGTTGTTGAAGAGGCGCTTGGTAGTGACATCTCCGTGGATGCCGACTTGGCATGGAAAGAAGCACTCAAGCGGCTTGCGAGCGCAAGGAAGCTACAGCCCAAGGTTCCGGAAGGATTGCAAGCGGATCTGCGGGAGTACCAACAATCCGGGTATGGATGGCTAGCCCGTCTGGCACATTGGGGGATTGGTGGAGTGCTTGCGGATGACATGGGTCTGGGCAAGACCGTTCAAGCACTTGGGATTTTGATCGACCGTGCAAAGAATGGAGCAGCGTTGATCATTGCTCCGACGAGCGTTGGATCGAACTGGCAACGGGAGACCGAGAAATTCGCACCGTCCCTGCGACCACTTTTGTATCGCGAGCATGACCGCCAAGCATTGATTGACTCGGCTGGGCCCGGGGATCTGATCATTACGAGTTACCAACTCTTGCAGCGCGATGTCGAGCGATTTACCAAACGGGCTTGGAATACACTGGTTCTCGATGAAGCTCAGTTCATCAAGAACTTCCAAACAAAGACCGCGCAAGCGGTACGACAAATCGAAGCGGATTGGCATTTGGCGCTCTCCGGAACTCCACTGGAGAATCACCTTGGAGAACTATGGAGTTTGATGCGAACCGTAAGCCCTGGATTGTTGGGATCATGGGAGAAGTTCCGCAAGAACTTTGCCGAGCCGATCGAGCGTCACAACAACAAGGAGCGGCTTCT
>JBIJCS010000043.1:0-15017 GCA_044344575.1 Pirellula sp.
CAATAGTTCGCAAAATAAAAACCCTATCAGCGAACTGCCTAGTATCGCCCCCCCCTTAAATCGCTTGGACCCCGCCGCCATCAAACCGATGCACTCCTCCAGCAAAGCCTTCGATCTCGATTACTCTATCGTCAATGATCCCGGTGCTCCCATCGCCAGCGTCGAACTGTGGGGGACCCTAGACCAAGGCAAAACGTGGGAACGCTGGGGAACCGACGAAGATCGAGAAAGCCCCTTCGAAATCGAAGTCGAAACCGATGGACTCTTCGGCTTCACGATGGTTATCGTCGGTAGCAACGGACTCGCCTCCCGTCGCCCCCTCCCTGGAACCCCCGCCGATGCCTGGATCCAAGTCGATACCAACACCCCACGCGCCCGAATCCTCAGCGCCCTGGCCGGCAAAGGCCCAGATGCCGGTTCGCTCGTCATCGAATACCAAGCGATCGATGATCACTTTATCGATCGACCTATCAACCTCTTCTTCTGCGAAACACCCCAAGGACCTTGGACTCCAATCACCCAAGGTGCAAAAAACGCAGGACGCTTCGTCTGGGCCGGCGATACACACCTACCCGAAAAAGTCTTCCTTAAAATCCAAGCAACCGATGCCGCCGGTAACGTCGGAGAACATGTCCTCGATCTCCCCGTCGATGTACAAAGCGCCGCACCACGTGGGAAAATCCAAGGCTTGCGACCCCGCTAACGCGTAAAAACCCAACTACCAAAAAAATCGTCGCAGTAACCCTTCCGAACCTTGTGCACGCCACCTGCGACGCTAGCCCAAGCATCCAACATCCAAGACTCCAATTCGGGATAATCGCATTGCTGGATATGCTCGAGCGATGCTACACGCGCATCCTCAGGCATCGGATTCCACTCCTCATGGATGAACCGATCAATGCGCCGTAAGAACTCCTCACGACTGTCCTCTCCACGCCGGTAAATATCGATCCACACAAAACATCCATCCCTAGACAACAACCGATGGATCTCTCGCAAAACTTTCTCTTTGACCGACGAAACAAAGTGATGCAGCGAATAACTCGCAATCACTAAATCAAAACTCTCTCCTGAAATCTTTGGAAACTCCTCAGGAATACTCCCACAAATCGTACGCCTAGCGGAACCCAAACCCTCTCGCCCCATCAATTTCGTCAAAGCTTCCTCAGACAAATCCACACCAACATACGAAGCTACTCGACGGTTCACCAATCCCTCAGCCGCCATCGAACCATCACCACACCCCAAATCCAATACGCGCAATCCATCCGCGTCACCCGCTCGCTTCCTCTCCTCTAATTCCCCCACGACCGAACGAAGAAATGCACCCATCTCGCGATGCCGCATCCAATTCTGAGCAATGATGTTCCCGTATAAATCCCACGACGCAAACAACTCGCCACTTTGCTGACTCGACATCCCTGCCTACACCTCCAATAAAAATCTAGATCAGCCCAATCGCTTTGCGTCCGATCCAAAACGCCGTCAGTAATCCAACCATCAACGCAACTAACCACGGATGAGACCACAACGCGATGCGACGGATCGTTGATGGCGGTTCCGGCGCCATCCTTATCGCATCCATCCACCCCTGAGGCTCAGATATCGATAACGTCTTACCACCCGTCAATCGCGCCAACTCCTCCAACACCTTCGGTCGTGCCGCCTGGCCAATCCGCTCCCGCGATACCCCCTGCACAAAAAAACTAGTCTCCAAAGTCTCCGCCGTCTGCTTGCACATCAATGTCACTTGATGCATCCCCGGTTCGGTTGTCTCATAACGCCCCTCAAAGGACCCCCAACTCTCCGTACCACCACTCGATAACTTAATCGATTGCGATTTACCCGAGGGTGCCTCAATCTTCGCTGTCACTTCCCCCTGAACCAACGGCTCTCCACTGCTCTGCATCACGTTCGCCCGCAATGTCAATGTCTGTCCAATACTCGGCGTATCCGGTGAAAAGTAAAACCGCATCGATTCCCCTTTAGCCATGTTGCGCTGATAAGCCATCCAGCGAACCACCTGACTCCAAAATCGATAATGGTATTTGTCTTCCACACCCTTGCGCCAACGCCAAACTCCATCGGTTCCCATGAACAAGACTTTTCCTGCACCAAAGGTCTTCGTCGCCAACAATGGCATCCGCCCCTGCTCGCTCATCGCTGACTCATGCACCGCCAATACCTCCACCCCAGGCTTGGCCCTCGAAACCGCACTATGCCACTGAAATCCAGGTAAGTTCAACCAAACGTCGACGTTCTCTTCCGCTGTATCCGCTAACTTCGTCAGCAAACTTCTTCTACCCGCCTCCGTCAACTCCATCCGCATCGCATTGCGTGTACCCACCCCATCGGGATTCGATGCATCCAACACCACAGGCATCAATGGCTCCAAGGCCGTCGAAACAAACGAGTGCGCATTACCCTGCGAACCAGGAATAAAAACCAACCCACTCGCCTGAAACTCCACCAACCCTCGCAACATCTGACACTGCTCTTCGGTCAACTGCCCACGCTCAATCCCCACATCCCCCAAAAAGACCACGTCATACTTGGACAACTCTTCTAAACTAGCAGGAAACTCCTTAATGTAATCTTTGTTCCCACCACCAACCTTGTCTAACTCCGGATGAAACAACAAACACGATACGTCCACCCCAGGATCTCGCGATAACGCATTTCGCAAATACCGATACTCCCACCTCGGCAACGAATCAATCACCAAAACCTTTAGCTTCTCCTGACGAATCGATATCGGTGCCGCTCCCTGATTGTTCGTGACAATCGTCTCCTCCGAATGCTGCGGAACCTCAACCTCAATCGTGTAATCACCCTCCTCCTTAGGTGTCCATACCACCGCCTCACTCGTTCGTGACATCGCACGCACTCGAACTTCCTTCGTCTGCCGCTCGCCATCCGAAGTCTTGACCACCACCTGCATCACCACATCGCGTGGCAACGAGGACTCAATCGTAAACGGTATTCGAACCCCCTTCTTGACTATCCCAAACGTCGGTGTGTCAATGCTCAACAACTCCAAATCCGGCAGACGCGTCGATGAACCAACAGGTAACGCAAAGATCGGAACCCCGCGAGTGCGATAACGCGATACAACCGACACCGGTGCTGCCCCCGAATTCCAATCACCATCCGATACCACCAACACCCCCATCACATCTCCAGTCCCATCCAAGACCCCGCCTAATGGCCCCGCTAAGTCCGTGCCATCTACCACCCCCTTGCCCGGAAACTCAGAAATCACCACCTTCGCCGTTCGTGATAACTCCTCCCAAGCCGACGCAGAAACTAATCCCTCCGTCGCTTGCAAACGCGTCGTCGCTACCTTCTGCTCACTGACCACATCCTGCGTCTGCATACTCGAAGACCGATCCACTAACACCGCAAACGTCGGCTTCTCATTCGACCGATAATCTTGAACCCACTCCGGCTGATTCAGCAATAAAGCACCCAATAACACAGCCAGAAACCGCAAAAACTCCAGCCCAATCACGGAACTGGCAAAACCACTCCGCTGAATCGCAAGCCAAGACAATACGCCACATCCGGCGCACACCAACAACGACACGAAGACCAACCACGGACTCGTGCTAAAACTCAAGGACTCAAACGCAGGCCCCGATGGCTCAACCACCTGAGCTATCAACAATGGAATTGGTGCTATATTCATGCAAACCAGTCTAACTACTCAATACCCAAGTTGTATGCCCGGTTCGCATTTCCTCCCCAGAACTTCTCACGCTCCGAAGCACTCAAAGCACCGGACAATACCCCCACCGCCGCAATCCAGTCCGAATAACTGGCTCGCAACAAGCAAACCGGCCAGTCACTCCCAAACATCAGGCGATCCGGCCCAAACGCATCCAATGCCACTTCCCAATAAGGCCGCAACATCTCCACTGTCCACTCCGGATCCCGTACCTCGGTGACCAACGCGGAAAATTTACAATCGACATTCTGCCGCTTCGCTAACTCCCGAAAATCCCTCTCCCACTGCTCGTCGATCTGACCCGACTTGATCACCGGCTTGGCTATGTGATCCAACACAAATCGCTGCCCCTCATGGCGATCCACAAACCGTAAAGCCATCGGCAACTGCTTGCCGAAAATCAACAAGTCATACACCAGACCAAACGACCGCAATAAGCGCACCCCAGCATTGAAATCCTCTCGATCCAAAAACCCTTCATCCGGCTCATCCTGCACCACATGTCGAACCCCCTTAAGCTTCGTCTCCCCCGTAAAACTCTCTAAAACTTTCGCCACAGAACGATGCGCTAAAGGTACCCATCCAACCACACCTCGAATCCATGAATTCGTGTTCGCAAAATCGAGTAAATAACGAGTCTCCACCACCTCCTGACGAGCCTGAACACTCACGACGTAGTCCACATGCGTCGATTCAATCTCCTGCTTCAAGTCCTTCGGGACAAAGTCCCGACGCAAAACCCCCATGCGCTCGCTGATCCAACCATATTGCTCAGCACTGTAATTCCAAAAGTGATGGTGACTGTCTACTCGCATCGTTAACCCAAATTCTTCTCTTCAATGTCGTGAATCTTCTCCAACCGCCGCTTGTGCCTGCCACCCTCAAACTCAGTGGCTAACCAAATTCGCACCAAGTCGCTGACCGGACGATCACCGATCAAGTCACCCGCTAAACACAAAACATTGACGTCGTTGTGCCGTCGACACATCTCCGCCATCACCTCGTCCGCACAAGTCGCCGCACGCACCCCGCGAAACTTGTTCGCCGTAATCGCCATCCCAAACCCATTTCCACAAATCAAAATCCCTCGCTCCGCCTTGCCACCAGCCACATGCTTGGCAACCGATACCGCATAATCCGGGTAATCCACCGCTTGGTCACTCTGCGTACCAAAATCAGTCACCTCGTGACCGTCTGCTCGCAATAACGTAACAAGCTTCCCCTTGATCTGGTAACCCCTGTGATCGCTCGCAACGGCGATTCGCATACCTTAACCCCCACAGAAATAACTTCTAAAATTGCTAACACGCCCCGAGATTATACATGAGAATCCCAACGGATCACCGAAAAAGCATCCAATTGATCCACCCATTGCGTCGTGTATTGATCCAACTCCCTGGCACACTGCTGATACAACTCCAATGAGCCTCCAAAAGGATCCGCGACGTCACGACCATCCGTCGATATCAATTGAACCTTCTGCGCATGCTCCGGCCATTGAGAAGCGATCACACTGCGGTGTCGCCCACCCATCACCAATATCAAATCAGCTTGCTCAACCAAATACGAGTGCAACTGCGTGCTGCGATGCTGCTCCAAATCCATCCCATACCCACGTATCGCTTGCCTCGCACCCGCAGATGCCGGATCCCCACCAAAAGCACTCACTCCCGCCGACGATACCAATACCGGAGCCCCATCCCCCTCCCCAAACCGCTCACGGATCTTTCTCTGCATCAAAGCCGCCGCCATCGGCGAACGACACGTATTGCCCGTACACACAAATAAAACCAAATAACGAGATAAAGTCTGCAATTGCTCCAACGATATGACCCCCTCCTCCATCAACAAACCCTCCGATCCTCGCACCCCTACCACCGTCGGCGCTCCTATCCCCTCAATCACCCCAGCATCAATCGCTAATACAGTCGGATCTACCGGCAACTGCCCAACATGGGTCACCACCCCCTTCCGCAATCCATCCCCTTGCTGCACTCCCTGACGCCCACCCACCCGATCCGCAGTCTTGGGCATCCCCAAAGCCAACGGCCCCGAATGCAATCGCAAGATGTAACTGAGAATCTCATGCCCAGGTAACCAAGTCCGAATACGACCACCACCAGTCAACTCCTTGAACACTGCCGCCGGTAAACACTCCAAAACCCCACCCCGCCCTAACTGTACCTCTTGCTCGATCACCAACGGCCCAGGCCACACCTTCCTCGCTAAACGATAACCACCACCCCCAAACGCAGGAAAGTAATCCAAGGTCTCCACCGCAGACCGAGGAACTAAACTCAATCGAGCCCCCTCTCCTCCCGTCCACTGAACCAACTTACGCACCGATCGCGCATGCATCGCCCCCGCTAACACCACATAACAAGTGTCCGTAGGAACCACCAACAAATTCCCCTCCGTCAACTCCTGCACCGCCTGATGCACAACGTCCCGCGGATCCTCCGCTCGCCTCCAATCAACAATCCGTGTCATGCTACTGCACCTCCCCAAGCCATCCATGCATCGGTTCTAAACCCGAATGTCAACTCCATCGTGTTCACTTCTTCGGCTTCTCCCCTATCACCAACGCATCTCCAACCTTCAACTCACCCTCAATCAACTCGGTGTAACGATTGTCTGATATCCCAATCTGCACCTCCCTCGCTCGAAGATACTTCCCATCATCCACCCACACATGCCGCTTACTCAACGCCTTGCTGTTCTGCGCCTTCTCATCAGCAGATACCATCTTCGGACTGTCCGCAAATTGCTTCTGATCCTCAAACCCATCAAGAATCTTTACATCATCCGGATGCACCTTCTCTCGCGGTGGGTAAAAACGTAAAGCCGGGTTCGGAATCTTGGTCACTTTCTCCTTCTTATGGATCTGAAATGACAAATTCGCTGTCATCCCAGGTAACAACTTCAAATCAGTGTTTGGAGTCTCCACAATCACAGGATAGGTAATCACATTCTGCTCCTCCTTGCTACTCAACCGCACCTGCACAATTCTCCCTTGGTCAAACAACTCATCAGGATACGCATCCACCGTAAATCGAACCAACTGCCCCAACTCCTGCGCTCGACGAATCCAACCAATGTCCGCTTCGTCCACCGATGCATAAATATGCATCCGCTGATCCATCTCCGGTGCCACGACAAACATCTCCGGCGTCTGAAACTGTGCCGCTAACGTCTGCCCTACGTCAATCTTCTTATCAATCACTATCCCATCACATGGCGCCTGGATCTCCGTATAAGCCAAATTCGCTTGCGAATTGTCCAACTGCGCCTGCGCTTGCTCCACATTCATCTCAGCAACCTGCAACTCCGCCTCCCGCATCATCCGAGCAAATCGAAACTGATCAATCTCCGCCTCCGAAATAAATCCGTCCCGCGTCTTGTTCAACTGACCACTGCGACGCTCGTCATTCGTCGCCTGCTGCAACATCGCCTCCGCTCTCGCAACCTCCGCCTGTCGCGTACGCAACGTCGCCATGTCTCGCTCCATCCCCGATTTGTACAACCGTGGATCAATCCTCGCCAATACCTGCCCCGCCGTGACCTTCGTATTAAAGTCAACCAACAACTCCGCAATCGGCCCACTGACCGTCGCACCCACACTCACTCGCTTGATCGGCTCCACCTTGCCCGTGGAATTCACCGCCTGAACAATGTCCCCCAGCTCCACCGTCTGAAGACGCCACTCGGTCTTGTTCCGATTCGCTAAATAAGCCATCAACGGAGGATACGATGCGTAACCAATACCTCCCAAAATACCCAAGACAACCAAGACCTTAAGGAGTGTTTTCATCAAAACGCTTCGCTGTGGAATAAAAAATCAGCAAGACACCCAACCCCAACGACACTAGACTCGCCACAATCCATAAGGCAGGAAAGTGCTCGTTGTCCTCCCCAAACCATTGAGCAAGCTCCCTCTGGGAAAAACGAGTCAGCCAAAAGAGTAACCCATTGTGAATCGCATGCAAGAACACTCCTGGCCAGAGCGATCCCGTACGAATCGCTACCCAACCCAGAAAAAGCCCCAGCAAAACCGTCGGCATGAACCTCTCTAACGTCAAATGACTCCCACTGACAACGTGAAATAACCCAAAGATCAACCCTGAGAATACCACCGCTCGGGACCGAGATACTCGCCCCCGAAACGAAGATAACACATAACCGCGAAAGAAATACTCCTCCGCAAACGCTGGCACCAATGCAGAAGTCAACCACACCAGCCACAACGGTATCCTCGCAAACTCGTTCTTCGCCCTCTCCAACTCCTCCGTCCGCTCCAAATCAATCGGACCAATCCCAATCTCCGCAAAGAGCTTCACAACCTCGTAAGCAATCACCCACAACCCAACCCCCAAAAACAACACCCCTAACAGGACACCCAAAAACCCAAAAACACCTCGTGCTCCTATCACCACCCCTTCACCCCCAACACCATCGTTTACCCCACTCCACCAAGCTCGCAGTAAAAAAGTCTCTCGCATCCGTAATCGTCGATACCATGCCACCAATGTCGGTACCAAAAAAAATAATGCAAACAACACTGCCGCATTCACCCATAATCGCTCGCGAATGCCCTCCACCCAACCACCGAGCAAATTCGTGATAATGAAAAATACCGGGAACAATAACGCAAAATAAACGGCTAATTCTCCCAAGTCCGGCACCGATCGCTCGACCCTCGGCCGTCGAAACAAATCACTCCATGTCTCCTGAGAACCCGCCGTCGCCGACTCCCCACCAAACAACCTCGCCGCAACGACCAATGCCGCAACCGCATACAAAAGGGTTGAAAACACCGCCGCAAATGCCGGTAACACCGCCGGTGAGCCCGTCATGATGTCCCGCGATAACAACAAGATGTTGACCAACGGCACTATCCCTAACAACGTCGTAAACTCAATCCCCGGCATCAAGACCAATAAACCCGGCGCTAACGAGACCAACATCACCGGAATCAAATACGCTTGCGCCTCCTTAAAACTCCTCGCATACGAACACATCGCTAACAAAATCGCACTGAAGAACGCAGCAAAAATCACAAGCAATGGAAAGATCTGTACCAATACCGAAATACTTAATCCCTTCTCTCCCAATAACGCTCGACCCAATCCACCAAGCGACAAAGTCAACCAACTAGCAAACAAGTTCGCCACTGCGGTCAAGATCGCAACCGTAACCACCGCCACATACTTGCTGAGCAACAAGACAAAACGAGGCGCTGGGGTCGCAATCATCGCCTCCATCGTCCCTCGCTCTCGCTCCCCCGCCGTCAAATCAATCGCTGGATATACAGCTCCTGTGATCGTCATCAAAATCAAAATCAACGGCAAGATGCCCGATAAAGCTCCAAACACATCTCCCCGCTTACCCGTCCCACTCGATACCAACCGCACAGCCGGCCCAATAATCTCGCCTCGAACCCTTGGCAAAAATCGTCCCCGCAATCGCAACGACTGCATGTCGTTGACCAACTCCATCGCCTTGCGAAACTCCAACATCGCTCCCTCACTGCGAGCATCCCCCTCGCGAAACTCCATCTCCAATACATACCCCAAACCCAACGATCCATCCGGTAAAACTTGCTCGCGACTCGCCCGCGTCACCGCCAAATCCACGTTCCCCACTCGCAAGGCATCTTGAATACTCCCACGCTCCGGTATCACAATACTAAAAGCCGCATCCGCAGCAGTCCGCAACGCATCCGCCGTGAATACCGAACCCCCTTCTGCACCCGTCGACTTCTCTTCCTTGGTCCCACCCTGCCTGCGTATCTCTATCGCTGGACGCACCCCATCGTTCGCAGCTCGCATCGTATCTCTGAGCACCGACGCGACGACCCTCGCTTCCTCCTCATCCCCAGCACCAACAACGTACTCAACCGGCCCTCCCGCACCCCTCGGCCCCGCACCGATCACCAACCGCTGCATCGCCATACTCAACAACGGATAAACCAAGATCGGCATCAATACCAACGTAAATAAAGTCCGGCGATCGCGCAAACTCTCTCGCAATTCCTTCAAACACAATCGGAATAATCGACCACCACTGAAATACTCTTGCATCGATCAACCTACCTCGCGTTCTCGTATCAACGCTATAAACATGTCGACCAAATGCTCACGCCCCGTCTGCTCTCGCAAATCACCTAAAGTCCCCTCATACCGCATCGTCCCATGATGCAACAAACCAAACCGATCGCATACCCGCTCCGCTTCATCCAAACGATGCGTCGATAATAAAACCGATTTACCCCGACTCTTGAGTATCTCGATAAACTCAAAAACCGTTTGACTCCCCACCACATCCAACCCCCGCGTCGGCTCATCAAGCAACATCACCGGTGGATCATGCATCAACCCACGCGCCAATGTCACACGCTGCTTCTGCCCCGTACTCAACGTACTGCAACGCTGGTCCAAAATCCCACCAATCCCCAGTAAACCTGCAAGCTCTCCGAGCCTATCCCTCGCGACCCCAGGTTCCACTGCATACAAATCGGCGAAATACAAAAGCATCTCCCGTACACTCAACCACGGATACACCCCGTCATTCGTCGATATCAATCCCAACTGATGCCGAATACGATTGCGATCCACATCCGTCCGCACCCCACCAATCTCTACATAACCACCGTCCGGCTCCAATAACCCCATCACCATCCGCAACGTCGTGGTCTTCCCCGCACCATTGGGTCCCAACAACCCATACACTTCACCATTCCCCACCCGGAAAGAGACTCCATCAACAGCCACCAAAGCATTCCCCCGAACTTGAAACTCCTTTCGCAATTCTGTAGCTACGATCATGTTGCGAAATCGTTCGGCTCTGCCGTCTAAACTCGAATGTCTCTGCCCTATGTAACCCTCTAGTATAACCGAAACGTCAACCCCAGTACCCCAACTACCCCTGATTCCCAATGAATCAATGCTCTACACCCCCGGACTGCATCGGAATCCGATGGTAATTCTCCAACAAATGCACCGCCGCTCGATACCGCGACTCCACCCCCGGTTGTGGATACACCCCACCCAACACAATCAATAAACTCAGTGCCACAATCGCTACACGCTCCTCCAACAAACTCCGCATCGGTATCGTTGTCGAATGCGATGCCCCCGTGAATACTCGAAAGTAAACCCGCAATACCGCTATCCCATTGAGCATCGTCGCGACCACCACCAAACTCCCGACAATCGGCGAATAAGCAACCACGCTCTCTGTTAATAACTCGCCCGCGATGAAACCAATCGTGCAAGGAAAACCGACACTCGCCAAACCAGTCAACAAAAAGAACGCCGCCATCGTCGGCATGTGAGCGTACAACCCATAATAGCGATCCAAATCGATACGCCCCACGCGTGCTTCAATACATCGCAACGTAATCCCATAACTCGTTAACGCTAACCCCACACTCAACCACATACTCAAACCCGCCGCCAACCCAATCGGAGTAGCCATCTCCAATCCAACCAACACCAACGACGAATGACTCAAAAACAGATAACAAAAAAATCGCCGTCCATCACGCTGCACCAACGCCATGCCCGAAGCATAAACCGCAGTTGCTAACGATAAACCACTGATCGCATGCAAAGCCCAATCCGGCTCCGTCGGCAAAACTAACCGCATGCAAAGATAAGCTCCCAACATCGGGGAGACCATCAAAATCGATGACCCAAACGTCCCCTTCTCAAACATGTCGATCCGCCATAAGTGAAACGGAAATGCACCGCTGCGAATCAATACCGCAATGGTCAAAAACACCACGCTCACATTCAAACTCGGCTGACTCGATCGCTCCGCAAGCCACCATCCCAGAAGCAAACAAACAACAAATAAACCTTGATGAAGCTCGTACAACCTTGTCGATCCACCACGCGATCGAATCTCAAACCACATCGGCAATACACCCAAACTCAACAGAACAATCATCCACCAAGACGTATCCGTTGTCATCGTGGCTAATGTCAAACACTCACTCAACAAAGCTCCCGCATACGAAAACTGCTGCGTCTTGTGCCCCACCGTCGCCAATAAAGTCACAAAATAAATCAACGCTGTCAGCGGTAACAACGGCCCTGAAAATTCATCGACATGCACTAGATTCCAACCCCACCAAATCCCAAACCATCCCGGCCCCGCGACCACTCCCGACAAATATAAAAATGTCGCAAGCAACAACGTCACCCCAGAGACAATTAACCCCACCTCGCGCGCCGCCCTGAGCAACTTCAATCGCAACACAAGAAAGCCAATCAACGGCAACAGCGGCAATACCTCAAACCAATTCACTTCAGTCATTCCGATACCCGCTTCCTCTCCGTATCCAACACATCCTTCGCCTTCTCTTCACCAACTTCATCGAGCCTCTGCAACCACTGGTTCTCAATCCTTTCACACACCCTAAAAAACCGAACAAAAGGCCTAAGCACCCAGCCCTCAATCAACGCGTCCATATATCCCCGCTCCAACGCAAATCGATACCATTGCATCTGCCGCTGTGCACTGAGCTGCGATACCCAAAAGGGCTCTCCTGAAGCTAACCTCCCACCAATCGCATTCTCCAATGCTCGATAGTCTCGCAACAATGTCGGCGCACGAAGCAACTGCAACGATCGCAGAAAAGCATGTCCGATAATGTGAACCAAAGCGACATACCACAAACCTAACGCTATCTCCATCACAATAATCCCAACCTGACAAACCGACGCAAATGCCAATGCGCTCTTCACATCCGTCTGAACCCTCGAAGCCATCGCCGCAAAAATCGCAGAGACCATCCCCAAACTAAACATTAGCACTCTCAAACCAACCGACTCCGCATACAAAGGCCCCATCCGCAATAAAAGATAAACCCCCAAATGAATCGATAACGCTCCATAAAACACCGCACTCGACGGCGTCGGACCCTCCATCGCTCGCGGTAACCATCCCGAAAAAGGTACCAAACCACTCTTCCCCGCAGCCGCGACTAACAACAACACTCCAACTACCCAAGTCGACCAAGTATCCATCCGCACAACACCCTCAGGCCAAGCCGTCGAACTGACCATCCGCATGAACTCCCCCTCACCCGTCAAATGATGCAACATCAACGCTGCCATCAAAAAAGCACCATCCGCAATCCGATATACCCCCCACACCCACAACCCATTCTCCACCGGTGCCTTGCGCTCATGAAAATACGCAATCAACAAAGCTGACGATAAACCCACCAACTCCCAGCCAAAAAATAACGTTTCAATCGTCCCCGCTAAAAATGCAAACAATAAACCCACCAAAAACATGGAGAATGCTAGAAAGAAACGGTGATACCCAGCGTCACCCGCCAAGTAAATGTTCGCGAAAGATCCGATCACCCCCACCAACACAAACGTCATTAACACCATCGGTAAACTCAATCGATCAAACAAAAACTCCAGATGAAAATGAAAGTGCTCCGTCCCTATCTCCACAAAATTCCCTAAATCTAACACTTCCAAGGTATGCCCGGACCACATCATCACACCCAAGACCCCAAGGGCTCCCACCAAGCCAACTCCCACCGATATCTTTGCGATTCGATCCACCACCAATTCTGAAAACGGTCGATGCAATAAACCACTCAATCCCAACATCACAAAACCAATAACAGGTGCACCAACCAACATCGAAGCAAAATACTGCACCAAACTCATCGCACACCCCCAATCTCACCACCCATGCACTGAAGACTATCGATCTGCGCAATCGGCAAATGATCCCGCGTCATGGCGCAACAATCAGCCGACGACGAATGTCTCGGCGTCTGAACGCCGCGATGGACGTACGGTACAAAAACCCCAGACTCATAAAAAGAAACCTGCTGCGATCCCGGAGATAATGTCGCCATCTGAACCCAACCATTGCGAACCAACCGATCCAAACTAGGATTGCGAGCCAATATCTCCAATACTCTCCCCGGCTCTTGCTCAATGACAAACAGAATCCGCATCGGCTCATGGATCTCAACCATCTGCTGACTCAGTCCTGTCCGCAAATCACTCGCCGCACCCTCCATCACCCCCAACAACGATGTGATGTTGTGCGGTAACTTCGAACCACAACCATATCGCTGATTGTCCACCGTCGAAAAGTAATACTCCAATGAGATACCCGAACAAACCGGTATCACCGCTTGCAAAATCCGAGTTAACACCGGACATTCTTCACCATCCAACGTCGGATCATACGAAGTCAGAAAAGACCGACGATCCATAAACAACCCTCGCGTTCGACAACGACGCCCAACAAAACAGACGGCATTCGTCGCATGATTGTACTCCGGCCTCGCTTGCGCTAAATCCTCCGACCGCGCTTCGACATGCCGCAACGCCTCCGCTGGACTCATTCCAAAAGGAGCCGATAGAAAACGCCTCGATCGCTCCACCGCATTCTCGCTGCGCGCGCGATCCAATGTTTCCTTGGCCTCCAAAAACTCCATATGATGACTCGGTGGTAACCGATCAATGTCAAAGTATTCCAACGCATCAGAACAAGTGTTGTGATACGCTCCCACAAACACCGTCTCCTCGGGGATCACCACCCCTCGCAACTCTAACTTGCGCCGTACCCGATAGTCATTCGCCATCAATGCAAATGCCCTCGCATTCGGCCCCCCACGCCCGCCTCCACAAGCCCCACAGTTGTAAGCCGACTCATGAGGATTGTTCAAACTCGATGATCCATGGCCAAAAATAAACACGAGACGCGAAAAGCGAGACATGCCAATGTCACCCAACAACCGCTCCACCATGTTGGCCATCTCCTCATGCGTAAAACCACGATTCAATGCCCCCTCCAATCCATGTGCTCCAACCTCACCATCCATCCGCTCAATTAATAACGTTGTCGCCTGAGTCGGCTTGACCACCCGCGCAACCATGTCGCGTATTCGAGATGTCAATCGAGGAGCTAACACCCTCGCCACCATCGGCAAACTCGCGACCGAACCCAACATACTGGTCACCACCCCAGCCAACAATGTGCGACTACCTAAATGCAATCGCCGCGATGCCTGCCCCAATACCCGACGCGCCTCGGCCTGCCGACGCTGTAACTCCTGCTGCGATAACTGCCCAATCTCGTCCACAAAATGCTGAGGCTTGACCACCACAGGACATAACGGAATGTAGTGCGCATCGGAAACCGAACGGAAAAACATCGGTACCGAAAAAAATCCAGCCGCACCAAAAGTCTCCACCCTCGGATCAAGCTCCTCCAAAATTCTTCGAAACGACTCCTCCCTGTCGTC
>JBIJCS010000665.1:0-4450 GCA_044344575.1 Pirellula sp.
ATTTGCGAAAGGATGGTTTGGGTCTGTTCGGGGGTGGCATCTTTGGGGATTGCCATTGCGGTAAGGGAATCCCACCATTTCGCTTGTAGTTCCTCAAAGCGTTGGCGTTTCAATTGATGTTCGCCACGTAGTTCTTGAACCTCTTCGTTTTCTTGGATTCTTTGTTTTTCGCGGGCTTCTTGGTTCGCTTTTTGGGTGCGAGCTAATTCCAGCCAATGTTGTACCGAGTCGAGTGTTTGTTCTGCAGTGGCTTCCGGAGGGCATTCTACCCCGAGAGCCTTGAGGTTCTGTTGTGCTTCGCGTGTGCATAGTAGGAGGGACTCCTGAGACCGGGCAACATTCAACTCTTTGGTTAGATATTCGTTGGCGAGTCGTTGTGTTTCGGAGAGAAGTTGGACCCAATCCATAGCCATTTCGGGAGTTTCCGAGGGCATGGAATTCGTTTTGAGGAAGTTATTCCATTCGGTGGTCCAGGATTCATAAGCGGTTTGTTCGTGTCGAAGTTTCTCGGATTCGCGATCCAATTGTAGTCGCAGATCGTCCACTGATTCGAGTAGTTTCTCTCGGTGTGCGACTCGTTCGGCGTGGGTTAGAAGTTCGCTTGCGATCTGATCGGCATGGTCCCTGCGTTGCTTGTAGATTTCGATTGCCTCATTCCAAGCCCCTTCGGTTTGTGGGTTCGATTGGATCAAGTGATCGAAAGCGGTTTCGCGAGATTGTTTTGCAGCAGTCCAATCTTCTTGGGTTGGGAGATTCGATTTGTCGATTTCGCGATCTGCGGCGAGCTTTTTCGTTTCGTATTTGTCGCGGAGTTCTTCTAGGTTTTGTTTGATTTTTGCGATTTGTTCTAATCGTTTTGTTTCTTCTTTTGCCCATCGCTCCATTTGAGGAATGGAGGGGATTCTACGATGTGCGAGTTCTTCGATTGGTTCGTTAGAGTTTTCGGGCAGTTTGATTTGGAGTTTTGTACAGTTGCGAAGAATGGATTGGCGCAGGGATTGCGTCGCGTTGGCCAGTTCGTTGGTTTCGCGTTGTTTGTCGACTTCGAGACTGCATTGTTTTTGAAGGCGTTCCAGCGTTGCGAGTTCGACGGGATTGATGGCCTTGAAGTCTTCAGATTGATTTCTTTCGATTCGTTGCTTGCGTTTTTCGATTTGATCTTCGAGGGATAGCAGTTCTCGTTGCAGGTCATCGTATTGTCGAGCGAGTTGTTCGATTTTTTTTCTCTCATGCGTGGGCAGTCGAGTGGAATCGAGTTTGGTACGCAATCCATCGAGTTGCCCGAGTTCCAACCAAATCGCATTGATCGCGTTGCGACTCGATTGTTTTTTCGCTTCCAAGATTGGGATTTCTTGTATTGCTTTGCGGTAGACGCCGAGCTCTGCGATGACATCGTTGATTGGTTGGTCATGCTCGGTTGACCAAGTAGCCTCAGGGATTTTTTTCAGTTCTTCTTCGAGGTGATCGCATTCGTTCTTGAGCTCTTGGCGGCTCGATTGATTGGTTGCGAGTTCTTGCAGTGTGTGTTGAAGTTTCTCTTCGAAGGACTGGAAATCTTCAGCGGAGTTCAGGGAGATAGGGATGCTGCCTAGGTTTTTGATATCCGCAGTTTTCTCGAGTGTTCTTTTGACGGTAGGGAGTGCGGATTGGTATCGATCAATGGTAAGAATGCGCAGACGTTTTTCGGCGAGTCGTTTTTTCGTGGAGTTGTAGTTGGAGGTCGCTTGTGCGATTTCTTGGTCGAGCCTAGTCCATTCCTCGAGGGAGATTTCGGCATCGCGTTCCTCTTTGGCGAGCTTTTCGTAAAGTTTGATTTTCTCGAGGAGTTTTCCTTTGCGTCCGGATTTGCTGAGGATTGCTTCCGTAGCCGCATCGAGGTGTTGTTGAGAGAGGGTGAGGTTGTTGAGTCCTGATGCGCTTGCGAAGAGGGCTTGGCCGGATTCGCCGCCTCCACGGGCTAGTTCTTCGCCACCTTCGCGCAAGGTATCGTGGTCGATGCCGAACATACGAAGAAATTGTTTTTCGTCGAGTTTCGGTAGGAAGTTGGCAAGGGTTTCGGTTGGAACAATCGCCGTGTCTTCTTGATCACGCAGGGTGTTGTTGTTTCCTTTTCGGCGGATGCACTCGAGGGTATGCCCGTGTTGATTTGCTAGTCGTCCACCGACGCGGAGGTTTTGGTAGGAGTGCAAGAAATCGTCATCGGTACGGGTTGGGAATCCGAAGAGCCAAGCGGTCAGGGCTCGGAGCGAGGAGCTTTTTCCAGCTTCGTTTGGTCCATAGATGATGTGAACGCCGTGAGTTGCCTTTTCGGCGTGTGGAGCGTTTTGAGGGTAGAACTCGATGGTGCGATTGGTGAAGTGACCGAAGGCGATCAGATCGAGGCGGTGTAGTTTCACTTGGTGGGTTCCTCTCCCGAGAGGACTTCGACGAGTCGTTCTTTGGCCCATTCAAGGAGTTGGGGGCTGGGATCTAGGTAGGCGTCGGTGGAGGGGTTGCGAGCCGCGCGTGGAAGTCTGGATCGCACGTCGTTCATGGAGAAGCTCGAGACGAGGGTGGGGTCTTGTTTGGCTTGTTCAAGCACGTTGAGAATTGCTACCAGGACTTCTTCGTTAACCGCTTCGTCTTCGAGGGTATTTTCTTTGGGCAACGAAGTATTGATTTCAATTTTTTCTATCCAGATGCTATCGCGAGCGATCCCGGTTGCTGTCGCTTGGCACTCTTGGAGAATTCGTTCACGTTCAGGGCGAAGGCTTCGGTGCAGTAGGGTTGATCCTTGGAGGGTCACTCGTAGTGCGAGCAATTTATCGTTGAGGTTCGCGAGGAGGGATTCGAGTTCTTTGGCGAAGCGTTCTTGGATGTGATCGAGAGATTCGACATCGTTGAGGTTGATGGGAAGGTTTTCCCATCGCAAGTCATCGAGGGGGTGGAAGGAGGGGTGGAGTTGACGATGTTCGTCGACGGTGATGAGGTAGCATCCTTTGGGTCCGGTTTCTTTTGCGTGACGGCCTTGGATGTTGCCTGGGAAGATGATCCATGGGTTTTGGAGAAGGATTTCGCGTTTGTGGATATGTCCGAGTGCCCAGTAGTCATATCCGTGGCTTTTGAGACCTTCGATGGTGCATGGGGCGTAGTTTTCGTGTCCTTCGCGTCCAGTGCAGGAGGTGTGGAGCAAGCCGATATTGATCCAACCTTTGATGGCGGGTGGATAGGACGCGGAGAGGTCTTCGGTGACTGATTGGGTCGCGAAGCCTTGGCCGTGGATGGCGACTTCGAGGGAATCGATGGTTTTTGTATTCGGTTTATCGGTCTGGAAGACGTGGACGTTTGATGGGTAAGCCAGAGCGCGAGACATTTTGTTCTGCGCGTCGTGGTTCCCTGAGATCACGAAGACTTGGATGTTGTGTTCTTTCAACTTGGCCATTTGCCGAACAAAGAACTGACCGGTACCGTAGTCTTTCCAGTCTCCGTCGAACAGGTCGCCGGCAATCAACACAAAGGGGACTTGTTGTTCGATCGCGAAATTGACCAAGTTTTCCAGAGCGCGGCGAGGAGCAGCGCGGAGTCGTTCGACCGGTGCGCCTTCGAAGTTTCGCAGTCCGTGCAGGGGGCTATCGAGGTGCAGATCGGCGGCGTGGATAAACCGAAACATTTCGCGTTCTTTCCGCCATGGCTGGCAAGTTGTTGGTTCAACTCTGGGTCATTATCCCATAGGAACATTTTCACAAAATCGAATTATTCGCTATATGTTCTTTTCAGGATACGCTGTGCTGAGGGGTTGGGCAAGCGGATTTGGGGTAGGGAATGAAAAAACGCAGTGTGTTTAGGGGGCTTGTGTTTAGGGGGTTTGGGATTTGAGGAAAGCGATGAGTGAAGCGAGTTCCGAGTCGTTGATGAGTTCTTCGAAATTGCTTGGCATCAGGGAGAGTTTGGAGATTTTTTCGTTTTCGATTTCGTTTCGGGCGATGCGTTGGGATTTCCCTGATTGATCGATGATTTCGAGGGTTTGGTCGTTTCGGTCGAGGACGAGGCCGGAGAATGATTCTCCGTCTTCCATTTGGATATTGGTGATACGGAAGGCTTCGTCGACATTGCGATTGGACCAGAGGATGTCTTCGCTGAGTCGATCGATCGTTCTGACGACGGCGCCATCGAGTTGTGGTCCGATTACTTTTCCGACGCCTCGCAGTTGATGGCAGTTTGCGCAACGTTCTTCGAAGACGCGTTTTCCGGTGGCCAGATCGGTGGGTAGTGTGCGAATGGCTTCGGCTTTGTTTGCGACGAGAAGAGCGCGTTGGGAATCGGTTTCCCCTTCGGGTTTTAGGTCAGCGAAGCGAGTTGCGACGTCTATGGGCAGTGCGTCCCACCATGCGGGAGGCAGAGTGCGAAGAGCATCTTTAGCGAGGGCACCTTTGCGGATGAGTTGTTCGAGGAGTTCGTAGGCGGAGCGGTG
>JBIJCS010000431.1:0-4449 GCA_044344575.1 Pirellula sp.
CCCCACTGCGACCAAAACGACCGCAATCGGGTAAATCATCGCTCCCTTGACCTTCCGCTTGAGCGATTCGGCTCGCTCCAAGAACTCGGCAAGCCGCTGAAGGATCGTTTCGAGTGCACCACCCGCCTCACCCGCCTTGATCATGTTCACATACAATCGACTGAACACCTTCGGACACTTCGACATCGCTTCCGAAAGTGTCGACCCGGTCTCAATTTCATCGCACACGTCCATCAAGGCATTTTTCAGCTTGCTACCACCCTTGATGTTGTTCTCTAGAATCCGCAAAGACCGCAAAATCGGCAAACCCGCGTCCTGAAGAATGGATAACTGCCGCGTAAACGTACAGATGTGCTTGGTCTTCGCACCACCCATCGCAAACGGACGCTTCTTCTTCGCTCCAGGTCCGGCGGTCTTCGCCGCACCTTTTTTAAGTGAAAGCTTGGTTACAAAGTAACCCATTTGGCGGATAGTGTTCTGTGCATCCTCTTCACTCGGTGCCTCGATCACGTCCTTGATCTCTTGCCCGGTCCGGTCCATGGCTTCGAATTGATACATTGGCATGGTGGTACCCTCTATAAGTTACTTCTGAATGTTGGGATGGACCAAGTTTTAGGAAAAGGTGCGACGGACCGCATGGATGAGTTCCGCCATCACGGCGCAATGCGTTCGGACGGCACTCTCATTTTTCGCAGCCCAGTTCAAGGTGTCGAGCAACCGATTGAAAATTGCTTGCGACTCTGTTCTTTTTGCGTTCTGTTCTTTTTGGGATCTTAACTTTTGGCGATCTTACTTTGGATGTCTGATTTTGGGATTTGGATTTTTGAATTCGCAATCAGCCGTCGTGTACGGTCTCTCGGACGACCTCCTCCGCCGTCGTCAAACCCTGAAACACAAACTGCTTGCCGTAATCCCGCAACGTGATCATTCCGTAATGGACCGCTTTGGCTCGCAATTCGTCGGTGGTCACATTGCGAAGGATCATGTCCCGCAAATCGTCATTCATGACCATTAACTCAAACAAGCCGATCCGGCCCTTGTACCCTGTGTTATTGCAGTTGTCGCAACCTTTGCCTCGATAGAACTTTTGCGTCTTGGCAAAGTCCGCTTCGACCCCCAGCTCCTGCAAGAGTTCCAGCGGTGTCTCGACTTCTTCACGGCACTTGGTGCAAATACGACGGACTAATCGCTGCGCCAAAATCGCTTCGACCGTCGCCGTGATCAAGAACGTTGGAATCCCCATGTCCTTCATCCGCGTAATCGTGCTCGGTGCATCATTCGTGTGCAAGGTGCTGAACACAAGGTGCCCCGTCAACGATGCTTGGACGGCAATTTCCGCCGTCTCCAAGTCCCGGATCTCGCCGACGAGAATGACGTCGGGATCCTGCCGCAAAATCGCTCGCAAACACGAAGCGAAGGTAACGCCGATGTCATGATCGATCGGAATCTGAACGATCCCGTCAATGTCATACTCCACCGGATCCTCGGTCGTGATGAGCTTGTCCTGAATGTCATTCATCTCCGACAAAGCGGAATATAGCGTCGTGGTCTTTCCCGAACCGGTCGGCCCCGTGACGAGCACAATCCCATTGGGGCGATGCATGATCTTGCGAAAGTGATTCTTTGTCACTTCGTCCATCCCCACCTTGTCGAGCGACAGGTTGACCACCGTGCGGTCTAGAATCCGCATAACCACACTCTCACCGAACATCGTCGGCAAGACAGATACTCGCAAGTCTACGGGGTGACCACCGACCATGAGCTCGATTCGACCGTCCTGAGGCAGCCGTCGCTCGGCGATGTCCAAGTTCGACATCACCTTGATCCGCGTCGTGATTGCAAACGCCAAGTGACGCGGCGGGGGAACCATTTCGTAGAGCACCCCTTCGGCCTTGATCCGTATCCGAAACTCGTCTTCGAACGGCTCGAAGTGGATGTCGCTAGCGTGGTCTTTAATCGCCAAGAGCAAAACAAGATTCAAAAGTTTCCGCACCGGAGCACTGTCGGCCAGAGCTTCGGCACCGTCCAGGTCAAACTTGTCCCCTTGCAACTTGCTCGCCGCTTCGAACAACTCTTCGTCGGCTGCAAGCTCCGCAACGATTTTTTCCACGCTCAACGACTCGGACGAATAGAACCGATCGATCGCAGCTTTGATCTCTCGCTCCGTCGCCACGACCATCTCAATGTCCAACCCAAGAAATGTCCGCAGCTCGTCTTGAATGGTTAAATTCTGTGGGTCACACGTCGCCACAGTAAGCCGATTCCCATCGAAACGAACAGGGATCACGCGATACAGCTGAGCCATCGTTTCCGTGAGCTTTTCCAAGAGATCCTTGGGGATCGGGTTGTCTCCTAACGAAACAACCTTCATGTTCATCTGCTCACCGAGCGCTTGGGCTAACTGCTCATCGGTGATCAATGCCATGTCTTCGGCCAACTTGCCCAACAACGCGCCGGGTTGCTGTTGCTGCTCGTCGAGCAACAGTTGCAGTTGTTCATCCGTGATGAAACCCATGTCGACAAAGATCTGACCGATTTTTCGCTGAGACATGAGAAGACTTTTAGGGGTTAGTTGTAAGGGTTAGTTGTGAAGTGATTCGCCGCGATGTTTCAACTTGGATTCGGATAAAACATTCAAGCTAGTAGGTTGGCGGCAAGTTCCTGCCGCATGATATTGATCACGTTAAGATCAGCTACTTAGCGATCAGCTACCGTGATCGAACTCCTCTTCTGGCTTCTCGTCTTCAACGCCTCGGCGTGCATTGACAATCCGTTTGGCCAAATCATCCGGTCGGTGCGCTTTGGCAAGAATGTCTTCGATCTCCACTTTGCCATCACGCCACAGATTGAACAACGAGTCGTCCATCAGCTGCATCCCGAACTTGGCCCCGGTTTGAATCGCAGAACCAATACGGAACGTCTTGTTTTCGCGAATCAGGTTCGCAATACCAGGAGTCACAACAAGAACTTCATAAGCCGCGCAGCGACCACCACCGATCTTGGGAATCAGTGACTGTGCGACGACCCCCAGAAGACTCGTCGACAACTGCGTTCGAATCTGGTCTTGTAAGTTCCCTGGGAACGCGTCAATCAATCGGTTGACCGTTCCTTGTGCACTGTTTGTGTGCAACGTACCGAAGACGATGTGACCGGTCTCTGCTGCCGAGATCGCTGCAGAGATCGTTTCCAAGTCCCGCATTTCACCGACCAGAATACAATCCGGGTCCTGACGCAACGCCCGCCGAATCGCTTCCGAGAAACTTGGCACATCCACCCCAACCTCCCGCTGGTTGATCGTGGACTTCTTGTGGTCGTGATAAAACTCGATCGGGTCTTCAATGGTGATAATGTGGTGGTCGTGATTGATATTCAAGTAATCGATCAAACTCGCCAAGGTAGTACTTTTTCCCGAACCCGTCGGGCCGGTAACCAACACCAATCCACGCGGACGCAGCACCATCTTCACCACCGATTCCGGCAACCCCAACTGCTCCGGCGTGAGCTTGTCGTTGGGGATCTGACGCAGAACCATCGAGATGTTTCCGCGCTGCTTGAAAATCGATACTCGAAACCGTGCGAGTGTTCCAAAAGCAAATCCAAAGTCCGCTGACCCGGATTCTTGCAACTCACGCTGACACCGCTCCGGCGCAATACTCTTCATCAATTGCATCGTGTCGTCCGGCTCCAACACCTTTGTCTCAAGCTTCCGCATACGACCGTGAAGCCGAAATACGGGGGGTTGACCGACAACGATGTGAATGTCGCTTGCCCCCTGCTTTACTGCAGCTTGTAGCAACTTATCAATAAGGACGGTAGCCATGGATTACGCGTTGGATAAGAGGATCGATGAGCTTTTCCCGCTCGGAATGATGCATCCCAAGATCGGATATCGGAGGCCGTTATGCCCAGAGTATTCTAATCAAGTTCCGCAGAGATAAAGAGTTACGGGCAGAAAGTAGGCAGGTCATGCCGAAAAAATAATCCGGCGTGCGGATCGTAGATACCCGCTGCACCCATCGTAGCCACCCGCTGCACCTATCGTAGCCACCCGCTGCCAAGCGGTGGACGTGGCCAGGAAAACCTCCACCGTCTGGCGAACGGTGGCTACGGATAAGCGGTGGAAGTGGCCAGGAAAATCTCCACCGTCGTCCAATCGTAGCCACCCGCTGCCAAGCGGTGGTTGTGGCCAGGAAAACCTCCACCGTCGTCCAATCGTAGCCACCCGCTGCCAAGCGGTGGACGTGGCCAGGAAAATCTCCACCGTCGTCCCATCGTAGCCACCCGCTGCCAAGCGGTGGAAGTGGCTAGGAAAACCTCCACCGTCTGGCGAACGGTGGCTACGGGAGAGCGGTGGCTACGGATAAGCGGTGGACGTGGCCAGGGAAATCTCCACCGTCTGGCGAACGGTGGCTACGGGAGAGCGGTGGCTACGGATAAGCGGTGGACGTG
>JBIJCS010000432.1:0-4426 GCA_044344575.1 Pirellula sp.
GTTGCAGAAGGGCCGATTGAATGTGATGGACTATTACAAGCTCAAGAATATTACCGCGGATACCGAAATGCGTCAGAGCATTGCGGGGACGAGTACAACGGGACCGAGCAATACATCAACGCAGCGACCCGCCAATTGATGATTTTTGCGGTGGGGGCTTGTGCCGTATCAAAGGGGGTAAGCGATGGCAGACGAACTTGAAGAGTTTTTGCGACAGGCAGCCGCGAGGCGGCAGCAGAGGCAGAAGGGGGCGGGTAATAAGCCCGCTTCGGGCGGTCGAGCAGCAAGACCGACTGCAGCGGGTAGCTCTCCCGATCGATTTGCCGGTTCATCGAAAGAGGGAGTTGGAAATACGGGGGCGGGTGTTGCGCGGAGGGGCGTTCAAGGTGGCCGCGACGAGTCAGTGCGAGTCGAGCCGCGTCGACTGGAGCCTTCGTTGGAGAGTCGGCATGTGGAAACTGTAATCGACCAAGCGGATGAACAGATCGACGCGTATGTCGACAAAACGATGGCGAGTGATTTGCGACCGATGGGTAAGGGATCGATGACATCGTCGAAGGGGAATTTGCATGCTTCGGCATCGGCTCCGCAATCGCAGCCGCAGGTGCAGGCGCAAGTCAGTTCGAAGGATTTGATCAAGCAGTTGCGCAATCCGGATACGTTGCGTATGGCGATCATTGCGCATGAGATTTTACGTCGACCGTATGAGTAGCAAAGGTGCGAAGGGACAGGGGTGGAATTCGAACCGGGGCAACGCGCGTATTGGATGCTGGCAAATGGTAGTTGCAAGTATTCAGGGATTTCTTCGTAGAGTTGCTGGTCGGGGAGTTATTGTTGGTGAGTTATTGTTCGGTGAGTCACTGGTTGGGGAGTTGCGACTGAAATGTTTCTTCGGGCATGTTATAATCCAGTGTCCCACCAACGTCGGGTATTAGCGTAACGAGCCGTTCCTAGTACGGTCGCTTTGTGCTCGTTCCCACGAATTCCAGCCCTCCCTCCCTATGGTTTACTATGGTTAATCCACTTGCCCATCATTCTTCGGCAATGATTGTCTTAAACCAAACTTTGGCGTGTTTCTTTTTATTGTGCTTGAATCCGGTGAGCTTAGCACAGGAGACCAATGGAGCCGCTGGGAGCCAGCAAGAGTATTTCGAAAAAAATGTTCGACCTATTTTGGCGGAACACTGCTGGAGTTGCCACAGTGGCCGAGCGGGAGAGTCGAAAGGCAGTCTTCGATTGGACCATTCGACGTTTCTGTTCAAAGGGGGTGATTCGGGGCCTGCGGTTGTCGCAAGCGATCCGGCAGGTAGTCTCCTGTTTCAAGCCGTAAACTATGACGGCTATGAAATGCCTCCTGACGGCAAGATTGCAGCGGAAAAGATCGAAGTTCTCAAGACTTGGATCGCTAATGGTGCCTATTGGCCTGAAGAACCACCCCCGGAAAGTAAAGAGCCTGAAGAGGCTTTTGATTTACAAGCTCGCAAGGATGCCTTCTGGGTCTGGAAGGGGATTGTTAACGCCCCGATCCCGCCGATCAAGGACGACGGGCAAGTCTGGGCACGGAACTCAATCGATGCCTTTGTCTTGCAATCGCTCCGCGCGGCAGGTTTGAAGCCCAATGATCAGGCGGATCGTCCAACCTTGATTCGCCGACTGTATCTTGATTTGATTGGTGTACCACCGACTCCGGAAGAAGTTGCTCAGTATGCAAATTCGACCGATCCCGAATGGTATGCTTCTTTGCTGGATTCGCTCTTAGCGAACCCGCAGTTTGGGGTTCGCTGGGGACGCCATTGGCTGGACTTGGTCCGTTTTGCGCAGTCGCGCGGGCATGAATTCGACGAGGATATTCCTTCGGCTGAACCCTATCGCGATTACGTGATTCGAGCGTTGAACGAAGATGTCCCCTACAGCGACTTCCTCTATGAGCATCTCGCTGGCGACTTAAGATCGGATCCTCGTACTCACCCGACGCTTGGTTGGAACGAGTCGGTGCTTGGGACTGGTTTCTGGCATTTTGGGGATTGGGTTCACTCTCCGGTGGATGCTCGAAAAGACGAGACAGATCGACTGGACAACATGGTCGATGTATTCAGTAAGACGTTTCTTGGAATGACGGTGGCATGTGCTCGTTGCCACGACCACAAATTCGATGCGATCAGCCAAGAGGATTATTATGCATTGTTTGGGTATTTACGAAGCAGCGACTATCGGTTGGTTCGATTTGAAACGGATTTGCAGCATCGCAAGATCGCATCGATGCGGGAGTCCCGTTTTGAAGTGATCAAAGAGGATGCGAAAAAGCCCTTGCAGCGGTTGGTCGATTTAGTGCCCCCGATAGAGGGAATCGATTCTGCGGAGAGTTCTCGCTCGAAGTGGCTTGTCGATAGTGCGACAAAAATAGCTCAACACCGCAGCCTGGCCGCTAGCTTGGTTGATGTCCAATCGCACAATCTGGTGTTCGATGCACGATTGCCAGATCCTCGTTTATGGACGTCGGACAGTGTTATTTACGGTTCGAGTTCTCAGCGTGTGGGTGCTTTGTACTGGGAGCGAGGTGCCAATGGTTCGCAATGGAGCGTTCATCGGTTGACCGAGGGAGTCAGGGATCCGTTCTGGAATCCCATGACACAAACTTCACATGGAGTGAATCGCCAGAATCGTTATTCACAGGTTCAAGAGGCAGGCAAATTGATGCCGACTCAGAAGTTTACGCTGCAATCGGGGAAGGTATCTTATTTGGTCCGAGGGAGTTTCCGGGCGTTTGCATGTATCGACTCCCACCGCTTGATCGCAGGTCCGCTTCACGGAGAGACACTCTTTGAGAATGGGGGGGCCGATCAAGAATACCGATGGGTAACGCAGTCGCTCGATCGGTACAAAGGCAAGACCGTACATATTGAGCTCTCTCCTTTACAGGACAAAGCGTTTGCAGTCGTTCAAATCATTGATGGGATGCCGCCCGCTATTGCGCCCGTTGCACCGTTGGACCTTCCTGCTAGCATTGCTTTATGGAACGACGTGAGAGCGCTCGCGAGGCAACAGCAATCGGGTGAGGATACGACTCGATGGAGCGAAATGGATCGCGCTTCCGTTGCGCAATGGCTGGCGATCGTGCTCGCAAGTCGCGAATATGCCTATCCCGCGAGTTTAACGCAAGAAATTCAGGCTCAAGTTGCCCAGGCTTTCGAACAGCTTGATACCACAGTAGTTGATGGGCGTCAGTACGATCAGAGTCTCACGGCAGAGACTCCGTGGCATTCGCAATTGGCATTGGCGATGCGAGACGGTACCCCAATCAATGATGCGTTACTGATACGTGGAAATCATCTCCGACCTGGCAAGGAGGTGCAGCGAAGGAACTTGGAAGCCCTCGGTGGTAGCCCACACCCTGAGGACGCTATTTTTGGATCTGGGAGAAATCGTTTGGCGAGTGCATTGTTGGCTCCTGAGAATCCATTGGTAGCGAGGGTTGTTGTCAACCGTTTATGGCATCATCTGCTTGGACGGGGAATCGTTGCGACAACGGATGATTTTGGTGTTTTAGGAGCAAGACCCACGCATCCCGAGTTGCTTGATCACCTTGCAGTCCTTTTGGTCGAGCGAGGTTGGTCGCTCAAATCGATGATACGAGAGATTTGCCTTTCGAGTGTTTATCGGCAGGACACACGTCCGAGTGCGTTGGCCAAGCAGATTGACCCCGACAATCAATGGCTATCGCATGCGCGGGTTAGGCGTCTGGAGGCTGAGTCGTTGCGTGATACGTTGATGTCGATTGCTGACGAGTTGGACATGCGGGGTACCACGCCGGAGGTTCCGAGTGTTCCGGTTCATTTAACAGAGTTCTTGGAGGGACGAGGAAGACCGGGCCGAAACGGTCCCTTGGATGGAGCTGGAAAACGCAGCATTTACTTGGAAATACGGCGCAATTTCCTCAATCCGATGATGCTCACTTTTGATACCCCCACGCCCTTTAGCAGCATGGGGAGACGCAACGTATCGAATGTTCCTGCCCAGTCGTTGATTTTGCTCAATGATCCGTTTGTGCATCAGTTGGCAGATCGTTGGGCTGAGAAAGTTTTGCGTGTCAGCGACAACGATTCGGACCGGATTCGATGGATGTGGCTCAGAGCCTTTTCCCGGGAACCGACGAGTCAAGAGCTTGAGCTAACACAGCAATTCGTAAGATCGGCTGATTTTGCGAACCCGAAGGATGCTTATCGGTCCCTCGCGCACATGGTGATGAATAACAAAGAGACAATTTACAGGTTCTAGAATAAGCTGGGGATGGATGATGAGAGAGCAAAGGATGAATTTGAGATCGGTCGTTCATCGACAGGGGCATCGTCGAACCTTTTTGGGAGTCAGCAGTGCGTTGGTGGCAGGTGTTGCGTGGGGCGGTGCAGAGGCGATACGAGCGGAAGAA
>JBIJCS010000433.1:0-4422 GCA_044344575.1 Pirellula sp.
TTTCAGCTTGCTCTCTTTGAATTTCACGTTGGACACGTTCCAATTGCTGAGCTTCGTCCGACCAAGCTAAGTTACCTTGGTTGGCTTGATCGGTTTCTGGATTCTCCGTCGTTGGCCCTTCCTTAGATTTGCCTTTCGATTTGGCGCGTATTGCGGAATTGTTTGGTTCCGTTTGATAGTTTGCTTGAGCTACCCCCTGATCTCTCTTGGACTTCTCGACGATTTTTCCAGGACTAGTTTTGGGCTCTGAACGGTTTGGAGTGATGGCATCTCGGCCCAGCATCGCCGATTTGATCCAACGAAATTCTCCTTGTGGCGGGGCGATTTTGAACCAGAGTTTTTGGGTTTGCTTTTGGGGTTCTTTTTGATCGTCGGCGTTTCCTTCGATGCGATATGCTTCGTCGAGGATAGCTACGGTTTGGGATTTAGTAAGTTCTGTTTGGAAGAGGAGTTTTTCGACGGATTCGGAGGCCGCGCCAACCCACGCTGGCACATGATCTTCTGCGACTTCAGCGACTCTACCGCCGGGCATCAGGTAGAGAGATTCTGCAGGGACCCAGTTGTGGCTACCCTCGGGAGGTCGGATTCCCGACCATCCGTCGGCTGTTTCGACGTAGACTTCCACAGCGGTACCTTGTTCGAGCAAGCCGGTGGCGTAGTAGCTACTAGCAGGACCGCATCGAACCGTCGCGCGTGGGGCGTGGACATAGCGTTGTTTTTCACCGTCGACAACACGCATCTCGGGAACGGACACCGATGTCGTTCTCGCGTCGATTGCTTCTTGTGCAACTGCATGGAGCGAACAGGATCCAACAAGGAATCCGAGCGCGAGAGGCAAGTGAGAGTTGGTACGTCGCCACCCGTTGCAGAGCATTTGGCCAATGAGCATTCGTCGCCAGCATTGGGTTGATAGACGTGGTTTCATGGCTAATTCCTCGGAATTCAATAACGCAACAGGAGTGTTTCGCGACCGCGTGTCTGCTGAAACACTGGTTGGCTATAGAAGGAATTCGCGGGGCGAATCAAGCCCAGATAGGCAATGGAGTGAACCTAGGAAAGAAGGGTAAGCGCAGGAAGCAAAAAGGTGCGTGGGGGGTGGGGCTAATCGTTCGAGGGGCTCTGAGTGGGTTTGCGGGTTACAGAGCGGTGGGTGGGGTCAAAGGGATTGCCTTGCGCCCATGACTTCCAGGCTCGCATGGTGTCGTACCAAGTTTGACGTTGTGCCTTGGGGGGGACTAAGTACTCGGCGAGAGCATCAAATTCACGGCGGATGACGCTCGCGGCCAATTCTGCCTGGGTCTCTCGCAACGCTGAGAAAAGCACTTGTTCGCACTCCTGTTTCGTTTCTCCTTGCCCAAAGCTAATCGGTGCCCCTAAACGGGTGGCAATCATAGGTCTGACTTCTTCCCAAAATGGGTATTCGATAGCTAGAGGTACAAAGGTAACGTTGTGCGTGTCGGCGGCGAGGTGTGCGAGTCCTGGCATCAAAGGTTGGGAATGATCACGGCAATCGGTGAACTTGCCCTCTGGAGTGATCCACAAGGACGAGCGAGGCGTGGCGAGGATTTTTCTAGAGGTTTTTAGAAAAGCGGCTGCACCGCGCATTTGATCCATAGCGATGCCATAGAAACCCATTTGTCGCAAGACTCCGTAGGCTTGTAAGGCTTTTGCATCGATGGGAGCATAGAAAATCCGCTCCGGGAAATATGCACGGCGAAGGTGCATTGCAACGACAGGGTCCCACCAACCGATATGGTTTGCGAAAACCACCAGTGCGTGATCTTGAGGAACGAGGGTGTTGATGGGTAGTTGAGATTCGACGGCAAAGCAAGTGAATTGTCGACGGATCATTCGAGCCGTGTAGCGGCAGAAGCCATCGACCAACCACTTTTTGGATGTCGGCAGTCCCATACTAACGATCGTTCCGCGCGATGCTAGGAGCGAGCTCCCGAAAGTTTGCCTGCTTGTGCGTCTTGATCGACTGTATCCCCTGCGATCCAGCCGCTCATCATCACCATCGGCATACCTGGTCCGGGGTGAGCGGCACCGCCGGCGAGGTACAAACCTTGTAGATCGGTTGAGCGATTCGCAGGTTTAAATGCACCCATGAACTTACCGTGGCTAGCCAGTCCGTATATCGCACCGTTGAGCACACGGTATCGCTTGTGGATCCCTTCGGGCGTAAGATGACTTTCGGTGACAATGTTGTCCCGAATCTTTCGCATCTTGCCGGTGTACTCCAGTTTATCCAAGATCACTTCGCGATACTTGGGAAACATCTCCGTCCAGTTGTGGTCTGGTCGTAGATATGGGGTGTGAACCAACACGTAAAGGGCTTCGCCTCCCGGAGGAGCCACACCTGGTTCTGTGGTTGCTGGTGCACAGACATAGGCTGTGGGATCTGGAGCGGGTTTACCGCGTTTGTAGATGTAATCAAATTCGCGGTGTGGATCTTTGGAGAAGACGAAGTTGTGGTGCAGGATATGTTCGTAGCGTTGTTTGAGGCCCAGATACAGGACAACACCGGAGCAAGCGGGTTCGTAGGTTCGTCTCGAGTCGAATTTCTTGGCGGCTTTGCTTCCTGCTAATAGTTCTCGGTGGGTACGCACTGAATCGCAGTTCGAAACGACGCAATCGAATTGGTACTTTTCACCGTTGGTGGTTGTCAGACCGGTGACTCGAGTTCCATTGGTATCGATCGACCCGACGTCGGTGCTGGTTTTGAATTCGACGCCGAGTTCTCGTGCAAGTTTTTCAAGTGCTTCTGGAACAGCTCGCGTACCACCCATGGGGTACCAGACGCCTTCTTTGGTCTGCATGTGAGCGATTCCGCAGAGTACAGCGGGAGAAGCTTCTGGAGACGAGCCGACGTATTGGGTGAAGTGATCGATCATTTGGGCTGCGCGATGGTCTCGCACGTGATCACGGACCAAACCCGCAACGGACTTGCCCATTCGCAGGCTCAGCACATCGCTGATGACTTGTGGAGAGAAAGCTCCTCCGACTTGCATGGTGTCGCGCAAACCACCGACACTTCGCCAGAAAAAGAACTTGTCGGAAACTTCGTGAAGTCGTTTGGAGATCTCCATGAACTTCTCGTAGCCTTTGGCGACACCGAGGATCGCGGAGAACTTGTCGAGGTTCTTCTTCATTTTTTCGGTATCGGAGACGAGGTCAAGAACACCACCGTCTTCGAAAAAGCAACGCCATTGCGGGTCGAGAATGACGAGGTCTAGGTAGTCTTCTAGTTTTCGTCCAGCATCATCAAAGATCCGTTTGAGAACGGAGGGGAGGGTCAGGATGGTGGGCCCCATATCGAATCGGTATCCATCTTGATGATGAACCGCCGCTTTGCCACCGACCCATTCGTTTTTGTCAAACAGCGTAACTTCATGCCCACGAGCAGCGAGAGTACAAGCCGCCGCGAGTCCTGCGAGTCCCCCACCGATAACCCCGACTTGCAAAGCCCGATCAGACCGTTCAATCATTCGTTTTACTTCTTTTTTGTACGATAAAATATGGAGCGAATCACCTGCCGTAGACCTTTGAGGCGATCCCGCATTTGCTCACCATGCTGTAATTGTAGCAGACCGTCGAGAAGTTGCTCGTCATTCGCCTGCGGTAAATTGCTATGAGGAAGCCATTTGCCCCGTCTGGCCGCGACAACTTTCGGGACGGACATGGCCAAAAGCCCTTCTTCGCCCCGCGTTACGCCATAACCGCTTTCGCCTCGCCCCCCGAAAGGGAGTCGGGGATCGGCAGTTGGAACAATGAAATCATTGATCAATATGGTTCCAGCGTTTAACTCGGGGACAAGCTCTCTCGCTCGAGATTCGCTACCAAAAAGTGCGACACAAAGTCCATAGGGGCATTCGCGATTCCACTGTACAGCTTGCCCAATGCTCTCAACCGGAACGATCATCATCAGGGGTGCAAAGACATCGAGTCGGAAAATGTCCATGGTTGTCTTAACTCCCGTTAAAACCACGGGAGCGATCCTTTCCAGGCCAGTGGGGGGATTGGCTTGAGCATGCGTACGGCCTGGCTCGCTGTTTGAAAGTTCGCTGTTTGAGAGATTTCGGATCGGATCACCCAATAAGGGTTTTGCACCCAATTCGATCGCTTGTTCAACGCAGCGATTTAAGTTGGATTTTGTTGTTTCGGCGCATAGGGTGGTCCATTGATCGCAAGGAGCCGAATGGAGTTGCTGTCTTAGTTTCTCTTCGAACGCATTCAATAGTGCTTCGGGAACGAAGACGCGTCGTGGGGCGATGCAAGTGGCCCCACCGTTGAGCATCAGACCGAACCTCAACAGGTTCACGACGCGATCGAGATTAGCGTCAGGCAGGACCATTACCGCATCACAACCGCTCAGTTCCATCGTTGCTGGAGTGAGTTTCCCAGCCGCTTGTTGCAGAACTT
>JBIJCS010000434.1:0-4403 GCA_044344575.1 Pirellula sp.
GGTTTTTCCATTTAGCCGATTTGATCGTTATTGAGGTTAATCTTCGGTTTGCTTTCTTGTGTCGTATTTTCGGAACTGTTTCAAAATGCGTGTTGCCTGGGCACATCGCTCCTCAAGAGGGCCTTCGAGTTGATAATAGGGACGTTTTCTACCCCGCAAATCTCCATCGATTCGCTTCTGCATGACAGAACGCAACACTTCGCCGGAGCGATCCCAAGTGTCGTCATAAGGGATATCACTTGCGCAGAGGAAAACCAAGTCATAGCGGTCTACGCAACGGTTTGCCAAGTCGATGAGTTCGTTATGTGCCGCATTGTGGTAGTAATAGGAGAAATGGAGCGTTGTTGTCGCGTCAGTATCGATAAAAAGGAAGCGATTTGCTTCCAATACAAGTCGATCTTCGCGTTCTCTATGCTTTCTGGCGATCTCTACGAGTTGTTCAAGTGTCAGCCGGCGGTCTATTTGGTTCTGTTCCCAATACTCTCTTCCATATTCCGGCATCCACACCGTTTGGAACCGGTGGGCGAGGGCCTTCGCAATGGTTGTCTTTCCTGTGGAGGGAGCGCCCAGAAATACAACATGGGTTACAAGGTCCCGGTAGACGTTGGGTGCGAGATATGCGCGATGGACGTACGGGTTCTCTCGAATCTGTGTTGCGCTGATTGGAATGAGCTCTCTGTGCATATCGATTCTTCGATCAATTGCACCTAAACCGTAACTTACGTGTTCTCCATACGGTTCGCTCGAATAGAAATGTGTAATCTTTCGCCCGTGAAGTTTATTTGCCAAATATGCATCGTGCCGCGCGGTAATCGACGGATCGAGTCCGATTTCGCTGGGGCCGTCCCAAGCTTCCAATACCTCAACTTGTGGATACAGTTCTTCGATCCAACGTCGCCGGACAGTTACGGGCGGTATATCGATTTCTGGGCAATCATACAGCAAGACGATCGTTTGATCCGTTTCTTTGAGCGACTGTTCAATGAGCCGCTGGTGACCACGATGAAGCGGTGCGAATTTACCAAGTATCAAACCCGTTTTCACGCTATGATCCCTTGCTGGATTGCTTGGTTTCGAAGTGTGGTTCGCCATTGGTAGAATCCTACGATTGCCATGGCAAGGAATACAACATAGAGAACCGCAAGCACCGGCAATTCTCGAATGACATACAGAGGGATCGAAAGAATATCCACCACAATCCAATACCCCCAATTTTCGTAGTAGCGTTTTGCGAGTAAGTACTGTGCGGTCAGGCTAGCCGCAGTAATAAAAGCATCCGCAATCGGAGATTTTCCATCGGTGTAGGACATCAAAAACCACGCGATCAGTATGGTTTGTAGCAACGTTATGCAAATAAAAAAGATCGATTCGTTGGTGCTCAGTCGTTCAACTTGTACCGGTGCGTTGATAGGTTGCAAGCTGTTTTTATCTCGATTAGAAGCGATCCAAGCCCACCAACCATATAGTTGCAAGACCCAGAATATTCCCTGCAATGCGGTCTCCGCGTATAGCTTTGCATTCCAAAGTACAACCCCCTGCAGAATGACTTGAACAAGTCCAATCGGCCAAGACCAATGGCTCCTAACTATCAGTAACCCGACACATAAGATTCCAAGAATAGTGGCAAGGACTTCGATACTCGTCATAGTGCCTAACGAAATGCGTCCATCATCTTTGAAAACGAGTCCGGGATCGAATAAACAGCAACCACCATGATCGATAGCCAAGCGATCCAAAGGCATGCATCCGTAAACCAACCTGGTCGAAGTAAAGCATTCACTTTCTTGTAGCGAAAATACAACGTTGCCGATGCGATCATCGGGAGCGTGGCTGCTTGGGCTAAGCCCCCAAGTCGCACCATGACCTGCGGGTCCTGCTTGACGATATATAAAGTAAGTGCAAAAACGGGAAACACGACACACAGCCATTGAACAAGTTTCGCTCGATTCGCCGCCGAACGAACTTTGATCCAGCCAAAAAGCGCCATGAAGTCAACCGTCATACGGCTATTGGCAGCACAAGCCAGATACAGGGTTTTAAAGAGGACTACCCCGGCTGCGATGAGGAAAAACACTTCGGTCCAACCACCAAAGGGCGCCTTGTACATTTCTGCCAAAGTCACAATCATCTTCGAGCCTTGCGGTACGAGCCCCTGCGGATGCAATACCGCCGCACCCATCGCGTAGAATGCGATCGTTGATAACGTAAAAACAATCATACTGATCCATGCATCAAGCTTCATCACGCGTATCCAGCCTTGGGCCCGACGGTGCCAAGCCTCCGACCCGTCGTTGATTCCCGTGTAGCGCGCGTAACCTTTCTCAAGGCACCAGTATGGGTAATAAAACAACTCCGTTGCTCCTACCCCGGTGATTCCGAAAACCGCAAAAGCATCCGCGATCCCCTCGGGAGGAATCTTGAGTCGCAATCCATCCATGATCGATGAGAGGGTTGGTGCGTAGCTTGTAAAAAACAAGGAACCGGTCGCAAGCACCGTCACCAACGTTAATCCAACTACGAGGATCGTGGTTAGCCCTTCGATCCGTCGGTATCCTCCACCGTAAAGAATGGCGATCGTCACCAAGGCGATAACGAAGGCCCAAACCAACTCGGGGCGAGCTTGAAGATAAGCCCCAAAACTCGGAGCGGTGCCTCCTATCGTATCGGTGAAACGGTCGGTCGCGCCGGGCAAAGCCATTTTTAGGGATTGGCTTACACCACCCATCATACCGCCGAGTTGAAACACGGTAAAAAAGGTCATGATGCCCCACCAAACCAAGAGCACACTGCCAATGAGACGGATGCGCGAGATATTCTTCAGCGCTCCGAGAGTGGGTTGTCCGGATGAAATTGCATATCGACCTAGTTCCACTTGGACAAAGACCTTGATCACGCAACTGAACAAAATCAACCAAAGGAAAACGAAACCGTATTTCGCACCGATTGCAGTCGTCAGAATCAATTCACCCGAGCCAACGATGGTCCCGGCAAGAATGATGCCAGGACCGATTTGTCGCAGTGAATCCCATAGTGTGCTTGGAGGTTCCTTCACCGCGCTCGGGGGTAACGCATACGGATCGTAGGCTTCGGTCTCTTCGGTCATTTTGGCTCTGGGGAGGAAGAGTCAATCAAGGGAGGGATTTGCAGATTCAGGCAGGAGTGCAGTATACGCAGTTCCCGGGGGTGAGTGTTTGGATTTGGAGAGAAAACAAAGGAATCCTTGTCGACGGACCATGTTCGCAGAACCTCCCCTATCGACCGCAAAACCCACCATGTAACCTAGTAGGGTGCGGTGAAGCGGTCCACTTCCATAACAATGGTATGTTCCGCGGTCCATTATCCGAACCGTACGTATTGCAGGGATGATCCTGGGTGAACAGACGTGGAGGATGTTTTAAGTGGGGACCGCTGCACATACCCTACGTCAACCCGCTTTCCGCGAACTGGGCGCGAGTTCCCTTTTTCTTGACTCAGCGCTCTAGTGACAATGTCTCGAAGCTATGATTGAATGCATTGAATTCCCAGATTCAACAACGAAGCCTTTGTAAACTTGCGGTAAATCTTTGCGTTGCTAAATTTCGTGAATCAACAACAAGGCCTACAAGCAGTATTTTCCAATGCAAAACCAATTCGAACCTCAGTTCCTCCGCGAAGCGATCCGCCTTTCGAAAGACCAAATGGAGGCAAACGCAGGTGGTCCCTTCGGAGCGGTGATTGTTCGCCCAGCGCGAAAGGGACGCCCAAGCGAAATCATTGGCCGAGGTTGGAACCAAGTGACGTCTTCCTTCGATCCCACAGCACATGCAGAAGTGACCGCGATCCGCGACGCTTGTCAGCAACTACATTCGGTGTCATTAGCAGGCTGCGAAATTTATACGAGTTGTGAACCTTGTCCTATGTGCCTGGCCGCAATCCTGTGGGCACGATTGGATCGAATCTATTTTGCAGCCGGGAAAGAGGATGCTGCACGCGCAGGATTCGATGATGCTGTATTCTACAAGGAAATCACCAAACCCCTCGAACAACGTATCGTCCCTATGGAACAACAACTTCGTTCCGAAGCCGTAGCGGTGTTCGATGCATGGCTCGCAAAGCCAGACCGTATTCCCTACTAACGCTAAACGTCAGAAGGAGTTTGCACAATGTCGCAACCAATGCTCAAGTTACTAAAGTACATCGCGCTTTGCTGGCTAGGAACGCTCGAGGCTGGATTGGCCCAAGAACAGGTCAACGATATTCCTTACATGGACGATGGACATCCACGTCATGTTTTGGATGTCTATCACCAACCCAGTCGCGGTGAAAAAGGGAAAAGACCTGTCGTTGTCTGGATCCACGGCGGTGGATGGCAGACTGGCGACAAGTCCGATGTTGCAATCAAACCCAAGTACTTCACCGATCAA
>JBIJCS010000435.1:0-4402 GCA_044344575.1 Pirellula sp.
CGCGATCCAAAAGTTGCCGGAGGATCCGGTGGAGCGATTGGATTTTTACCAGAAGCACTTCGAGCATCCTGATTCGTTGTTGGCTCGTGATAGTTATGACGAGTTTGCATTGGCGCCGTATGGGGACGTGAAGAAGCTCAAGCCGAAGATGGATCGGGAGCAGCTGATGGATTGGGTTCGGGATCCAGCGATTTCTCCGGACCGAAAACGCTTGTATTACACGATGTTAGGAATCTGTGGTACGGAAGCGGAAGCGGTGGAATTCGAGTCGATGATTCGAAGCAGTGATCCGGACAAGCGGGCAGGTTTAGATGCTTTGATTGCGGCTTATTTGATGCTGCGAGGTGCCGAGGGGTTGCCGCTGATCAACGAGCAGTTTTTGGCGAATCGCAAGGCGACTTACCCGGACGTTTATTCGTCCGTGATGGCTTTGCGGTTTCACGGGACGGAAGCGGATCGGTTGCCGAAGGAGGCGATTTTGGCTTCGATGCGACATTTGTTGGAGGCTCCCGATTTAGCGGATTTGGTGATTCCGGATTTGGCTCGTTGGGGGGATTGGAGTCAGATGGATCGATTGACCGAGTTGTTCAAGAAGGCGAACGACGACAATTCGTGGGTGAGAGTGCCGGTGGTGAACTATCTGCGGGCTTGTCCGTTGCCGGAAGCGAAAGAGCGGCTGGCGGAGTTAGAGAAGATTGATCCGAAGGCGGTCAAGCGAGCAGCGACCTTCTTCCCGATTCCTGCGCCTGGTGGGGAAAAGGACAAGAAGGAAGAGAAGAAGGATGGCAAGCCGGCCCCTGCAGCTCCAAATTCTTCGTCTTCATGGACCCCGGTTTTTCCATTAGGGCCCGAGTCTGGCTCGGGGGCTCAAGGGTCGAGTCGATTGGCGAGGGTGGAGCGGTTCTCGAGGAATCGATTGGTCGCTGGCTGGCGGTTGGAGGGTTCCAAATTGGTTGCTTTTGATCAGTTGGATGCAAGCGAGGCGGCGCGAAGCGAGACCGGTTTGGGGGAGAGAGTTTCGGGAGATGATGCTCGTGGGGGAGCGTTGGCAATTGCTCCTCGGGAATTCGGCGTGAACTCTTGGATCGTTCTTTCCGTAATCCTCCTCAATGGCGTGGCGTTTGGGGTATTCTTGTGGATGGTACTCACGGGAATGTTTTCCAAAGAACACTGGGTTTTGCGCCGCGTTTTTCTTCCTCGATCCTAAATGAAAAGTCCCTTCGGGGGTTTGGGTGCGATACAGATGAGCAAGCCGGTGGTGGAAGCGACGGAGATACAGCGAGAGGTTGAAGGGCAGGTAGAGACTGATCGGAGTTATGTTTCGTACAGTGACGAGTTAGAGTACGGCTATCGATCGGTATCTCGGGCTGCGGTGTTGAGTCTTGTGTTTGGGCTTTTAGGGTTACTAAGTTGGTATTCGCCGCTCCTTTTATTCTTGTGTGCGGTGGGTGCGATTTTTGCGTTGGTGGCGTTTCGCAATTTGCGCAAGTACCCCACGGAGCTCAGCGGCCGCGCAGTGGCTTGGGCGGGTGGTGTGCTGAGTTTATTGGCTTTGATTGGCAGTCCGATCAAGCACACGGTGGAGTATTATACGGAGCTGCCGGACGGTTATGAGCGGATTTCGTTTGCGGCATTGAAGAGTCCTTTGGGGGCTCCTGATTATCCGCCACAGACGGCGGTGGAGTTGGACGGCAAGAAGGTGTTTGTCAAAGGGTATATTCATCCGACATCTTTATCGAGTAACGCTTCGAAAACGTTTATCTTGGTGCCTGATTGGGCGACTTGTTGTTTTGGAGAGCAGCCACCTTTGACACATATGATCGAAGTTCGCTTAACGGGTGAGGAGTTTGCTTCGAAGTCGCTTCGTCGGCATTCTTTGGCAGGTACGTTGTCGGTGCGTCCATTTCTCAAGCCGATCGAGGGATTGAATGGTGTGTTTTATGAGTTGGAAGCGGACCATTTCCAGTAGGCGGATTTTCTTTAGGCGTTAGGCGTTAGGCGTTAGGCGTTAGTGTGCAGTGTGGGCGGACCGGTGTCGCGCAAAGACGCAAAGGGCAGGCAGTTGTCGTTTAGCAGTCAGCCGGAGGCGTACCAGTCTCCATTCCAATGTCTCACGCAAAGACGCAAAGGATGTGGGTTGGGTGCGACCGTTGGGTATGTGAAGCGGTCCCTGTTTATCGATTCGGCACTAGGAAGCAAATCGATGGCGATGTTCATTTCGGAAACGTCGCAAATGGAAGAGACCGCGGAACATACCAACGAACTACCGTTTGTTCGCTTTACGCAGTTTCGATCCTAAGGCATGGAAGGCCGCCACATCCTTTGCCGAAATACCCACTCCATATTTGATGAGCATTCGTCGTGTCTTCGCATGATCCTCGAACACTCAACACAGGCTTGCTGTTTGATGTGTCAGCCCTTCGGGCTTTGCGATCCAAATTGGACACAGGTTTCCGGGGCCTATCGACCCCAGCAAAGGGTGTGCCAGACATTCGGGCTTGAAAACACAGGGGTTTTTTGCTTCACGCGACGGGCGGACCATTGTCTCACGCAAAGGCGCGAAGACGCAGAGGATGTGGGTTGGGTGCGACCGTTGGGTATGTGAAGCGGTCCCTGTTTATCGATTCGGCACCAGGAAGCAAATCGATGGCGATGTTCATTTCGCAAACGTCGCAAATGGAACGGACCGCGGAACATACCAACGAACTTCTTTGTTTTCGAGGTTGCTCAAGCGTATCGACGGATTAGTGGACTCGGTGACCGGGTTTTGCGCCGGAGTCTACGCTCAGTAGGAAGACTTCTGTGCCACCGGCACCTGCTGCGGTTACCATGCCTTCGCTCAATCCGAACTTCATTTGTCGCGGTTGCAGGTTGGCGACGATGACGACGAGACGTCCTTCGAGTTGCGCTGGGGAGTATGCGGCTTTGATGCCGGCAAATACGGTTCTGGTGACATCGCCACCAAGGCTTACGGTGAGCTTAACGAGTTTTTTCGCTTCGGGTACTTCTTCGGCTTTGATGACGCGTGCGACGCGCAAGTCGACTTTTGCGAAGTCTTCGATGGTGCACGTAGGAGCGAGGGGTTCGAGGGAAAGTGGTTCTGCGGAGTCACTTGCCGGTGCGGTGTTAGTCGCATCTGCTGGTGCAGGGGTAGTTGCGGGAGTAGCTGGTGTGGATTCTTTGCTTTCTTCGATCATTTGTTCAACCTTTTTAAAATCGACGCGTTGCATCAGGTGTTCGAACTTGGACAGTTTAGTTCCGAGTAGAGGGGTGTAAGCATCGTTCCAAGACTGGATTTCGTTTTGGAACAGAGAGCTGCATTGGTTAGCGAGACGAGGAAGGACGGGGGCAAGGTAGACACAGAGTTGTCGGAAGAGGTTCAGGACAACGGTGCATACTTCTTGAAGGCGTAGTTGTTTTTCAGGATCTTTTTTCAGAGTCCAGGGGGCGTTATTTTCGACGTATCCGTTTGCAACATCGGCGAGTTCCATGATGATTCGCATGGCGCGTGAGTAGTCGCCTTGTTCGTAGGCTTCTGCGATGCGTTCGCCTGTATCTTTAGCAGATTGGAAGAGCCCATCATCGTTTGGATAGGTCGTGCACAGGCCGGAGTGTTCGATGAAGCGAGCGGTACGGCTTGCGAGATTCACGACTTTGCCGACGAGGTCGGAGTCGATTTTCTGAGCGAACTCGGCGAGGTTTAAATCGATATCATCGAGACGTGGTCCCAGTTTGCTGGCGTAGTAATAGCGGAGGTAGGAGGGGTCGAGGTGTTCGAGGTATTTGCTGGCTCGAACCATCGTCCCTTTGCTCTTGGACATTTTTTCCTTGTCGACGGTGAGGAAGCCGTGGATATGGACGAAGGTTGGCAGAGAGAATCCGGAGGAGTGGAGAACTCCTGGCCAGAAGAGGGTATGGAAGTAGGTGATGTCTTTGCCGATGAAGTGATGGATTTCGGTGGATGGGTTTTTCCACCAGTCGTCGAGGGATTCGTTGTTTTGTTTGCACCACTGCCAAGTGGAAGCGATGTAACCGATGGGGGCATCGAACCAAACGTACCAGTAGTTGCCAGGGCTATCGGGGATTGCGAAACCGAAGTAGGGAGCGGGTCGCGAAACGTCCCAATCGCGGAGTGGTTTACCGAGAAAGTGTCCTTTGAGGTAGTTTGCAACTTCGGGTTGCAGATGTTCTCCGGACTGTGTCCATTGATCGAGGAAATCGTGTAATTGCTCGATTTGGACAAAGAGGTGTTTCGCGGATTTTTTGATCGGGGTCGCGCCGCTGAGGGTGCTGACCGGATCGATCAAGTCGGTCGGGGAGTAGGTTGCACCGCATTTGGAGCAGTTGTCCCCGTATTCATCGGTAGCTTTGCAGTTTGGGCAAGTTCCTTTGACGAAACGAT
>JBIJCS010000436.1:0-4391 GCA_044344575.1 Pirellula sp.
TGCTCGTGTGAGATACTCTAATACATCTTGTCGCTGGTAGTCTGCGTACGTCCAAGGAAACGCTTGCCAACGCTGATCCCGAAACGCTAAAGTCACCTCGGCATAAATCCCACTATGTAAATAAAGCCGATGCTCGCGATTCTTTGTCGATGCCAATACCAACTTCGTCATGCTCATGTAACCCGGATCAATATTCACTACTCGTAACGATCCCTCCCCCACTCCCCACTCTCGCCCCCACTCCTCCTCCCACGCATTGCTCTGCAATTTGTCCTGAGCCAATTGACCAGGATCATAAGGAGTTACAAACACTCCTAACTGCTTGCACAAATGCGTCGCACCCGGACTCATCGTCTTGAGATAATACTCGGATTCCACAAAATGAAACGCCGTTCCTAGAACCGCAACCGGCCCCCAAACAGCCTCAAGCCTCGGCCAAACTCGCGCAAGTACCTCCTGGCTATGAGAAAACACCGCCGCAAACCGTACGCTCGGTGGTGGCTGTTTCACTAGCCCCATATCAAAAACCTCGCAAAAAGCACGAAAAACATTGTCAATGGCCCCCTCAAACTACCCAATGAGCCAACCTCCCAAAACTCTAAAGCTCCCTAGCTGGTCTCGGCGAAAACGGCCAGACTAGGTAAAGTATTACGCATGGAACCGAACGAAGGCTCAACTCCGACAAAACCCTATCGCCCTCCCCAACCCCTGCGGATTGGTCCAATGGAGGTCTACCCGCCAATTTTTCAGGCACCAATGGCGGGCTATACCAATTTTGCCTTCCGTCAAATCGTCCGAGAATTCGGCGGCGCAGGACTACAAGCCACCGAAATGGTCAACGCTCGCGGATTCGTCTGGCTCGATGAACATGACTGCGAACACCCAGACCGCCTCTGGGGCGTCCGAGACGAACCCCGACCTCTCGCCGTTCAAATCTGGGATAACGATCCCGATACCATGGCCAAAGTCGGAAAACGTCTCGTCGAGGAATACCAAGTCAGCGTCGTGGATATCAATTTCGGCTGCCCCGTGAAACAAGTCACCGAAAAAGCACACAGCGGCTCATACCTTCTACGTGACCCCGATCGCATGTACGCAATTATCTCCCGCCTCGTAGAAGCCTGCGCTCCGACCCCGGTCACCGCCAAAATGCGACTCGGCTGCACCCGCAACTCCATGAACTATATCAACGTCGCTCAAACCGTTGAACGCGCCGGCGCCGCTGCTCTCACCGTCCACGGTCGTACCGCAGAAGACTTCTTCAAAGGCTCCGCCGACTGGGAACGTATCTCCGAAATCAAACAACACCTCCAACGCATGCCCATCATCGGTAATGGCGACCTGGAATCTGCTGAACAAGTCCTACACGCTTACCAAAACTATAACGTCGATGGCGTTATGATCGCTCGCGCTAGCCTCGGAAAACCTTGGCTCTTCGCACAAGCCGCCGCAGCTCTGGAAGGTCGCCCTATCCCTCCAGACCCCTCCATCGAAGATCAACGCAAAATCATGCTTCATCACTACGATCTTGTCGTCGAACGATTCGGCGTCCACCGCGGAACCATGTTGATGCGCAAGTTCGCCTGCTGCTATGCTCAAAATAAACCCGGCGCTCGACACTTCCGCGCTCATATTTCCCGAGTCGAAACCCAAGAACAGTTCTATCACGTCGTTGAACAACACTTCCCCAAACAAAGCGATATCGATGCCGAACTCGCTAAACGAGAAGCATTCCTCGACTCAGCTCACTAAAGTACTCTCCACCGTTTTTTCTTTTCGCGATGAAAGGCTTGGATGCAATGAAGTTATTTGAAGGTAAAAAAGGCTTAATCCTCGGCGTGGCAAATGATCGCTCAATCGCTTGGGCTATCGCTAAAGAAATCATGGACCAAGGTGGTACCTGCGGTTTCTCACACCTGCCAGATAAACCAGACGACGAAAAGAAAAAGAATCGCATGCGCGTTAGCAAATGCGTCGAAGCCTACCCGTCGCAAACCGCTTTCTTAAGACCCCTCGACGTCCAAGACGACGCTCAAGTCCAAGAGTTCATGCAAGCCGCAGCGAAAGATCTCGGTGAAATCGATTTCCTTCTACACTCCATCGCCTTCGCCGATCGAGATGACCTCTCCCGCGATACCGTGGAAACGAGCCGCGCTGGTTTCAAACTCGCTATGGATGTCAGTGTCTATAGCCTCATCTCCGTTACCAACGCCGCTCGTCCTATGCTCAAAAGCGGATCCTCGGTCCTAACCATGACCTACTTCGGCGGCGAAAAATGCGTTCCAGGCTATAACGTTATGGGAATCTGCAAAGCTGCCCTCGATGCAACTGTACGATACCTCGCCTACGATATGGGCCCCAAAGGCGTACGCGTCAACGGCGTCTCCGCAGGACCTCTCAAAACTCTCGCCGGTGTCGCCGCTGGCGTCGGCGAAATGCAAGAATACTACGACTACGTCGCCCCACTCGGCCGATGCGTTACCCACGAAGAAGTCGGCCGATCCGGCTCCTACCTCCTTAGCTCCTACTCCGATGGTATCACCGGCGAAATACTTCACGTCGACTCCGGGTACAACATCATGGGTAGCCCAGGACGATTGCTCGAACAATTCCGCAAAAAGAGCTAATCCTAAACCCGCCCACTCGACAACGAGCAAGCCCACAGACAGAAGTACTCAAAGCTTCTGTCTCAGTCTACCGTAACACGCGCCGCGTTGTTCTTCTTCAATACAACCGGCGGACGACTAGCACCATCCCCTGAGCCAAACTCCAAATGGCAATCGAACAACACTCCAAGTGCCGCGTCTTTAGGCACTTGTATGGTCGCTAGTACCGTATCTCCCACACGCTCAATCTTCTGCGCTTCATACGGTCCTAACTGCACCCACGATGGGACTCCCTGCGGGATCGGACGCCGTGATTTGGTCGGATCAATCACTATCCGTACCTCTTGCGATTTACCCTGCTGCAAATTCCCCGGAACGACCGAGGTAATCTGATCCCCAAACTTGTCGCCCGGCTGCGTATGATCCTCCAGTACACCTGTACGAATGCGACGAAACTCCCGGTTGTTACTCGGCTCTACCTCTCCTGCATAGCCACCCAAGATGTAAGGAAAACGATTCGGAGTCACATGATAGTGATACCCACGCTGCGCATCCTCGTGACCATTGCAAGCATCCAACGCACGCTCATTCGTCAACTCCATCGCTCGCAATCCATCAGACTCATAAGGGCCATACACTGGATACCCATCAAACGCAAACCCTATTATCGGTGAATGACCCGCTCCAGTGTCCTTGAACGGACTCTTCACACACGTCGGATACTTGTGGTAATGATAGACCCCCGTCTGCTGCGGATGCCCACAACATGCATCCAACCACACCTCGTCATAACCCTCCACCGCATTCATCCCCGCCATCTCAAATGGATTGAAAAACACCACCCCATTAAGCGCCATCCCAACCGGCCCCATCGGTAGCCGAGTGATCACACCACTCTTCTTCGGTACCAACGGCAATCGAAATGTAAAATCCTGCACCCGTATCGTATTCGGATTTCCACTGTTCGGAAAAATAGCCGTCGGATGATTCGGATACCCCTGACTCCTAATGATCAAATGCGTCGCATCATGCGATAAACGTAAATTCGGGATCCCATCCTTGTTCGAATCAAGCACATGATACGAAAACAAATCGACCCACCTACCAGCGTCGTTGTAATAATAGTTCACCTCCCCCTTCCCCAAACCACCATCACCCCTCTCCCCTAAATCAGACTTGAGCACCCCCCAATTCCCACCAATCCGCTCAATCTGCTCATCCTTGAATTCCGTAGCCTGCGACTCAGAAGAAATCTGCTGCGCAAAAGCTTCCTCAACCCAACCCCAACTAGCCACGGCAAACACCATGAAACAACCCCGCACAAATTGGGTTCTGCAGAAACAAGAAATACAATGCTCCATGAAATGCAACAACCAAACCATGTGAAAAACCCTTATCATTAATACGTTGTATGCGATCATTGATTGATAACACCACCGTACAAAATTGTTTCGCTACCATTTCGGTCGACCAAGCTTTTCTACATAGATTACTGCCCCAGTCCAAAACCATGCATCTAAAACGAACCATTGTCCTCGCTTTTGCCACCTTGGGAACACTGTGTTTCCCACCGACAAGTCTCGCACAAGACGCCGTCGATCGCTTGACCCGAAAACACCTGCAAACGGTTCGCGAAACAATCGAACACTACGCCGCAAATCGAAAGGAAACTCCCCGACTCGGTGAACTCAAAGAAGTCCGAGCAAACCTCCATGTCCACTCCGAATTGTCACACGACAGCCGAGGTAAAATCGATGACATCGTCGCAGCCGCAAAACGCGCTGG
>JBIJCS010000437.1:0-4385 GCA_044344575.1 Pirellula sp.
AGCAAATTTTCCCGGGTACGATTGATCAGTTGCATGGTCAGCATTTGTTGCGTCCTGACAATCGCGACGTGGACTTGTATCGATTTGATTTAGCGACAGCAGGTCAGGTTCGTTTGGAGACGATTGCTGAGAGGTTGAATAATTCGAGCAATCTCGACACATACATTACGTTGTTGAAGCGAGATGCGGTGACGGGTCAGTTGACGATTGTTGCAGCGAACAACAATTACATCAGCCAAGATTCCTTGATTGATGTGTCCTTGACGGCGGGTGAGTATTTTGTGTCGGTGACGGGTAAGGGGAACGAGGACAGTGATCCCCAAGTTCGCGACACGGGAAGTGGAGCGACGAGTCAGGGGCGTTATCAATTGCGGTTTGACTTTAAGAGCACCGCATCGAGTTCGATTGCTGAACAGAGTTTTACATCATCGGCCATTGGAACTGCCTTGGATGGTGATGGGGATGGTATCGCTGGCGGGGACTTCAATTTCTGGTTCCGTGCGGTAGGTGGATATGGAACGACTTCTGCGTCGCCTCGCACGCTGGTTGTCGATAAGGCTTATACGGGCCTAACGACGTTGGGAACGTTAGCGAATCCATTCAAGACGATATCGGCGGCGGTAGCGGCGGCACAACCGGGAGACATCATACGGCTGGCGGGTTTGGATGAACTGAATCCATTACCTGATCTTCGTACGGTCGCGGCTTATGAAGTTGGCAGGGGAGCTTTTGGATCGACGTTATCGGATGGGGATCGGTTGGAGGTACCGAAGGGTGTGACGTTGATGATTGACGCTGGAGCGATCATGAAGCTTGGCGGCACGCGGGTGATGGTTGGTAGTGACGGGGTGATCGATCGATCGGGTGCGGCGATTCAAGTATTGGGGACGCCGACATTGCCGGTTTACTTTACTTCGTACACGGATGAGAGTCTCGGTATTGATACGAATCCGTTGACGACGGTCGCCAAGCCTGGGGATTGGGGAGGTATTGAGATTCGCAATGATGCGGATCGTGCGCAGGGGCGATTTGACCGCGAGCGTGAAGGGATTTTCTTAAACACGATCTCGAATGCGTTGATGACATTTGGTGGTGGATTGGTTGGTTCTGGCGCGCAGGCCAAGGTGACGAGTCCCATTGAGTTAAGTGAAGCAAGGCCGTTGATTCTGGGGAACCGAATTACGCGGAGTGCGGATTCGGCGATGAGTGCGGATCCGAATAGTTTTGAAGAGACATTATTCACTGAACCGCGTTATCAGAACGGTGGTGCGTTTGTTCCAGATTACCGACGGGTTGGTCCGGTGATCTACAACAATGACATTCGAGGCAACACCATCAATGGATTGTTTGTACGGGTTGAGACATTGGCTGGTCAGCCGTTGAAGTCCTTGACGACGCATGCGAGGATCGATGAATCCGAGGTGACGCTGGTATTTGGCGAAAACTTATTGATTGCTGGCACGCCAGGTGGCGCGCTCAATGAGATTGCGGGTCCGAATACTTCGTTGATGCAATTGACTCCGGTAGCTCCAACGTCGGGTAGTGGTTTTACGGCCGCGAGTGCTATCGATTACATCATCACTTATGTGGATCGATTTGGCCAAGAGAGTTTACCGAGTGCATCGAGTGCCGTTGTGGTAGCAGCGAATCAATCGGTTCGGCTGACCAATATTCCGGTAGCCACGATCGACTATGTATCCAGGAAGCTGTATCGTCGAGTGAATGCTGCTGGGAATTTCCGATTGGCTGCGGTATTGAATCGGGATGATACATCGTTTGTAGACAACAACGTAACGTTGAACGGAGCGATGCAGACGTTGGGGCTTACGGAGTTGAATCGCTCCCGTCAGGATGCTTCGTTGGTGGTAGATCCCGGAGTCGTGTTGAAGCTTTTGGGTACCCGTTTGGAGGTAGGCATTGGAGCGACGTTCATTGCGGAGGGGACCGAAGCGAAGCCGGTGATCTTTACGTCACGGTTGGATGATCGATACGGGGCTGGCGGGACGTTCGACACCAACAATGATGGTTCGGGCTCTACGGGTGCGGCAGGCAATTGGTCGGGTATTTTAGCGCGACACATGAGCGAATTGAGCATTGATAATGCTCGGATCACTTTTGCGGGTGGGGAGTCTCGTATTCCTGGTGGGTTCGCTTCGTTCAATGCTATTGAAGTGCATCAAGCCAATGCGCGGATTGCGAATAGCGTCATTGAGGTAAATGCATCGGGTCGGACGAATACGAGTGGAACGAATCGTGATGCGAGGGGTAATAACGATGGCGCAGCGATCTTTGTTTTGTCCAGTCAGCCGGTGATCCTCAACAATGTGATTCGCGACAACAATGGAGCGAATACAGCAGCGATCAGTGTCGACACGACGAGTTTGAGTGCGAAGCCAGTGCGGGACTTAGGACGTGCGACGGGCTTCAATGCGAGAGAAACCAGTTTGGGGCTTGGGAATTACGGCCCATTGGTGTTCAACAATCGGTTGGGTAACAACGGGCTCAACGGGATGCGTGTACGGGGTGGAACGTTGTTATCCGAGTCGGTTTGGGATGATACGGATATCGTTCACATTTTGCAGAGCGAAGTGATTGTTCCGGACTTCCATACATTTGGTGGATTGCGTTTAGCGAGCAAGGTTGATTCGAGTTTAGTGATCAAAGCGAGCAACAATGCTGGGATCACAGCAGCCGGCCGACCGTTGGATATACAGGATCGCATTGGCGGGACTGTTCAGATCTTGGGATCACCGGGATTCCCAGTGGTAATTACTTCGTTGGCGGACGATTCGATCGGAGCGGGATTTGATGACGAGGGGGCCTCGTTGCGTGACACCAATAACGATGGCGGTGCTTCGACGGCACGTCCTGGCGATTGGCGCAGCGTACGGTTTACACCGTTCAGCAACGATCGCAATGTGGACATGACTTATGAGTTGGAGTCGGATCGGATCGCATCGAGCGGGGACAATGATGCACCGGCTCAGGCGCAAGATATTGGTAAGTTAGCCGGTAATTTGAAGCTTGGTGATGAGAACTTGCGACTTGGGGTTAGCTTAACCGGTTCGATTGCATCTCCTCGGGACATGGACGTATATCGTTTTTCGGGAGTGGCGGGCTCGACGTTGTGGATTGACATTGATCAGACTTCGGGATCGTTGGATTCCGTGGTGGAATTGATTGATGAGAGTGGTCGCATCATGGCATTGAGCGACGATTCGTTGACAGAGTCGTTGAATGATGTGGAGTTGGGTAATCCGAATTATCTTAGTGCTATTCGTGCTTATCCGATGGATCAGTTGGCGACAGAGGTTCAGAATTCACTAGCGGCTGGGTCGAATGTGGACTTTCAGGCGACGAATCCTCGAGATGCGGGGATGCGAGTGATTCTCCCGGGGGTATCTGGCACGACGAATTCGTACTTTGTTCGAGTGCGCAGTAGCAACAAGCAGCCCGGTGTGGTGACAGATCCATTCGATACCACGGGTGGTATTACGGTTGGTGCTTACAAGATGCACTTGAGGTTGCAAGAGAAGCAAGAGATTGCGGGTTCGACGGTACGGTTTGCAGATTTGCGTTTTGCGACGAGTGGCATTGAAGTTTACGGGAATCCGATTCACTCACCGTTAGTGGGTGAGTTTGCCGAATTATCGACGGACACAAGCAGCGAATTTTCGAGTGCATTGGACGTTGGAAACGTGATGGTGAACGATCGGGCTGGGGTGTCGATAGCTGGTTCGTTGGCAAATTCGAATGACATTGACTGGTTCAATTTTGAGGTGGGTCGGGACGAGGATTCCATTCAGCAATTGCCTGGCAATACGCCGAATGCCCCGTTGCGAGTCGATGCGCATGGATCGTTGATTTTCGACATTGATTATGCGGATGGTTTAGGACGTCCGAACACGCAGTTGTGGGTCTTCCGTCGCGAAGCTGGCGGGAACTTGACGCTAGTGTTGACGGCGGACGATTCGAGTATTCAAGACGACCAGCCGAGGGTTTTGGAAGGTACGGACCAGAACGATTTGACGCGTGGTTCGTTGGGTACACGCGATGCGTACATTGGACCGATCGAATTGCCACCGGGTCAGTACTCGGTAGCGGTGACGAACAAGAGTCGGACGTACTTTGGGCTGCGTCAGTTCACACAATCGGACGTAACGACGATTCCTGGGGCTCAGAATCTTCGCCTTGAGCCGCTTGATTCTGTCGCACGCCTTGGTGAGGATCGTTTTGAGCAACAGCCGCCACTAACGACTGCGTCTGGGGCACCGACGGTGTTTGTGGGTGGGCAGGTACCATTTAGTTTAGCGGACGTGACATTGTTCACTTCGCGGACAACAAGCATGTCGTTTGTCAATCCGATGACGGGAGCGATTGAAGCG
>JBIJCS010000438.1:0-4383 GCA_044344575.1 Pirellula sp.
CGGTGGAGGTTTTCCTGGCCACATCCACCGCTTGGCAGCGGGTGGCTACGATAGGACGACGGTGGAGGTTTTCCTGGCCACATCCACCGCTTGGCAGCGGGTGGCTACGATAGGACGACGGTGGAGATTTTCCTAGCGACATCCACCGCTTGGCAGCGGGTGGCTACGATAGGACGACGGTGGAGATTTTCCTGGCCACGTCCACCGCTTGGCAGCGGGTGGCTACGATAGGACGACGGTGGATTGAATTGCTGACAGCAGTCGAATTATCGCGATGAGAACGGGGAGGCGGGCAAGCCGTCGCGATTGTAGAGGTTGGCTCCATCCGGATGCATGCTCATGGCATAACGTACCGCCACAGGGGCAATCACGGATGGGTGAGTGCAAATCACGCGATTCCCCTGAATTTCCGCATCAGCCCAATACCATTTTCCATCCTCACCGGATATCGCGAATCGGTCTAGTTTCCCTCCGGATACTTCTTCGACATTGTCCCGACCATTCTTGCGACCGACCATTAATCCTTGTCCTACGTGATCGAATGCAACAACAATCCTCGCTCCATCCCTTTCCATGGATTGAAACAAAGGCCCCGAACACTCTAGTTCTTGGCCATACTGATGTTTCAAAGCCCATCGGGCTAGTCGTTCCCCTACGTCGAATTTATTCTTCGGGTGGATATCCATTGCATCCCCTATGTCAATTGCGACGGCCATCCCCGTGTGTGGTATTTCTAAACACCTTCGCTGAGCATCCCGAAAGTTCGCCCAACCATCGGCTTGATTCGGATCGGTGGTCGCGGCTTGCCAAGCCGCCAATTGGACAAAGTAAAAAGGCAATTCTGGATCTGAAAACCACTTTCTCCAATCTGCAACCATGGCTCGTTTCTTTTCGATGTATTGCAACCCATCGGCGGGATTCCCCGCGTTGTTCTCCCCTTGGTACCACAACACCCCTTTCATTGCGAACCCCTTCAATGGATGAATCATCCCGTTGTGCAACGTAATGCATCGAGGTCGGAACATCTTTTCACCAAAAGGAAACTCTGGGATCGCCGGTGGCATCGAGATGGGCTCTCCCGCCCGCTGCTGCCGCTTCGCTCGCTCCGTCCACTCGTCGATGTGTGGAATCGAACTCGCTAAGTCCTTTTGGTACTGCGCAAGTGACTCACGCATCATCTTTGCATAAGGCTCTAACGCCGGAGTCTGCATCAATGTCTCTTGGGACATCCAGCACTCGATGTTCGTCCCTCCCACGCTCGAACGAACAAGCCCAATCGGAACCCCAGTTACCTCATGCACCCGGCGAGCAAAATAATACCCCACGGCTGTGAACCCAGGAGTCGTTTCGGGTTTTGCAACGAACCAACGACCGCGAACATCGGATTGAGGCGTATGCGCAAAGTGCATTTCGACTCCAAAATGCCGTATCAAAGGATAGTTCGATGTACGAATATCCTCCGGAGCATCGCATCCACCCAACCCCCATTCCATATTGGATTGCCCACTGCAAAGCCAAACATCCCCGAGCAAGATGTCTTGTACTCGCAACTCGTTCCCACCATGGACAATCAACTCCAACGCTTCACGCGACATCGGCTGTGGACCAAGCATGCAGGACCAAGTCCCATCGTTGGCGACGACACTCTGCGCTCGTTCGGCACCCAATTGCACCTCCACGCTTTGCCCTGCGTCACCCCAACCCCAAACTCTTAAAGGACGATCGCGTTGAAGAACCATATGGTCCGAAAAAATGGCCGCCAATCGCACTTCTCCCCGCACCTCCAAGCCACCCCAGCCTTCCAATAGCATGAAGCCAACAACAAACAAAAGCTGGAATCCTAAACGCTTCGCGCGCAACCAATCATGCATCTTCCACCAATCCCATACTACTGACTTCCCTCGGACCGATTCATTCCGGATACTACCTTACGCCTTTGTTGAAGTATACTATCCTTCAACCAAACGCTTGCGAGCTCCCTTCCTCATTCCCCATCTGCGGGGTAAGCACTATGTCGGATCCTGATTCGCAACGCAATGTCCCAAAACGCCAAATCGCGAGATTGATCGGTACTTCGGAATTCCCTATTTGGGTTCTTTCCGAATCCGATCAACTTGTCTTTGGAAATGACGCCTTCATCGCTCTGTTGGATTCTCTTGACTCCGCCCATCCAATTACCACCCATCCAATTAACCCGGAGAAAAACAAATCCCCCTCCAACGACCTGCCTGCCACGTCGCTCTTCGATCAAATGCTTGGGATGGAATGTAAACTGGATTCTGTATGCCAATCCACTCTCCAAACCATTCTCGCACGGTGGCTGGCAGTCCCAGCGAACACCCCTCGCAATCAGTCCCGTATCGTTCTAGACAGACTGCCCGAAGTATTCAAAACCATTGCCTCAGAGTCGATGATCGAAGCGAGCAATATACGAACACTCGTGCCACTCGGTACAGGTGCCGAAGCTTGTTTTATGTGCATCCTAAAACCCGACTGCGGTGAAGTTACAAAACAGTTTGACCCAACATTTCGCACCCGTATCGAACTCCCTGCACTCTCCATCCTCAGCTCCGAACCAAATCTCGACACATGGTGGTATCTGCACGGTAACACACCCAAAACCGCTACGCTCCGTGCTCAATTTCAACTTGCCGCTTCAGGAAACCACCCCATCCATCTCGTCGCGCCTACCGGTGCACCGACTACCGAACTTGCTGATTGGATCTTGCACCAACGCTTTCTGAAACTTCAGTCCTCTGCAACCTCCTCTGCAACCCTCTCTGCAACCCCCTCTGCGGCCCCCTCATCGGCCTCCCCTTCGACGCTGACTTCAAAGAGGCGAGAAACACCGATCATCATCGAGTGCCAATGGCTTGATAAAGATCTGCTGACCAGTGTTTTCGAATGGATCGATGACTTGCGAAGGCAAGATCGTCAACCCGAAGTCATCATCCACCGTGTCGACACACTGGCTCCGGAGCTACGTGAACCCCTCGCAACCATTGCAAAAAAACAGCAATGGAAAGCCATCATCACTTCTACATCCCTTGCTAAATCTTCCAACACACAGCAAAACCCTATACCAACGAACTCCCCAAGCAACATTTGGAACAACTGGGTCGCACAGTTTGAAGTTCAAACGATCGAACTTATTCCGTTATCAAAACGAACTGAGGAAATCGAAAGCCTACTTCTCGCTTGGATGCGCCAACATCCTGAGTTCCAATGGGATCAGTCTTACCTCGACGCTCTCCTCGCATACGCTTGGCCGTCCGATGCAAATGAGTTCGAACAAGCTCTCTCGGAGTCAATCACCCATTGCCGTCAAGAGTACGATTCCCAACAACAAAACAGCTCCGATTCCGCGCAAAAGAATCCCCATGTGCTCCAAGAAAGACACTTGCCGATTTCACTGCGCACCTTTCCGTCCCATATTGAACGACCCACGATCGACGAACCGATCGATCTGGATCAAGCTTTAGAAGCCTTTGAGCGCGAGTGGATCGAACATGCACTTGCTCAATACCCACGCAATAATTCGGCCGCTGCAAAAGCTCTAGGAATCTCCCGTGCGCGTCTATTGCGGCGCATGCAGCAATGGGGCCTTAGCAGCCCTCAATCCCCAGCCTCCAACGACGATCCAGTCATCTTCGAAGAACTGTCGTGATCTAGCATGATCGCCAGTCATTTTCGACCTGTCCTCTCCTCTCATCTCTATTTGCATTTCGCAAGCTTGCCCGCTCTTCCTATCTTGCCTTTTTTCACTTGCGTTGAAACAGAGTTACCTCGTATCGATTCCTTTCTGAATCTTCGTCGCTTGCTCACACCCAGTCACGAACTCACACCCAGTCACGAACTCACACCCAGTCACGAACTCACACCGAATAGTAATTATGCCACCTTCCATCCCGCCGTCCGAGTCGTTCACGCAAGACCGTTCTGCGAATAAGGCACCCTTGGCTTTTGATGTCGCATGGCTCCTCGGTGAAAAAGAGCAACCTGACCCGCTCCCGGATCGTGAAGAATTGCAATCTGTAAGAAAGAGTGCTCGTACTCCTCGTCGCAGACGCTTAACGGTGAATGTACTGGCTTCTTTATTTGTGCTCGGCTCAGTCGCTACCGTCGCTACCGTGATGGCACCAAAACCGCTGCAAAACCTCTTGTCCTGGTTCTCTAGTCCATCGTCCTCGACGTACCCAGACGAATCTACGCAGCCTTCTGAAATCGATCCACGCGAAGCGAACGAAACCATCGAAGCGATCCTTGCCCTGCAAGAGCTTGCGGCCCAATCGGACGGCAAACCAAACCCAACGCAAAAACGCTAAAACGCGATCGATGCATTAAGCTTCTCGCTTCTTCGCACCTGCAATTAACACATACAAA
>JBIJCS010000439.1:0-4370 GCA_044344575.1 Pirellula sp.
GACTGCGGCGGCGGACAGTAACGCGGGGGAGGGCAAAGCCGAGAAGGAGGGCAATGCCGAGAAGGAAGACAGTGAAGATTCCCCCTCGTCATGGGCTGCTTTTGCAATTTCCTTAGCCTTTATACTCGCTGCGTTGGGTTCGATCTTTTTAGTCACCCATCGTACGCGCTCGACCGCCCTGAGCTTGGGGATCTACTCCCAGGAATTTTTCAAAGATATTTGGGTGGGAGTGTTGGTGTTTTTCTGGGCGACTCCTGTTGTGTTGATCGTTTCAAGTGTTGCTGGGCAGATGACACAAGTTCAGTACGAGCACCCGGTGATCGACGCGATGCAAGAGAGTTTCTCTGCCTTTCCGTTGCTGTATTTTAGTGCAGCGATCGCGGCTCCATTATGGGAAGAGTATGCGTTTCGGTTTCTATTGATCAGTTGGCTTGATACGTTGCGGGTCCATTTTGGAAATTGGATTGCCGTGTTTACAGGAAATCCGTTTGGACGCGGAGCGAATGAACAGATTCAAGCGAATGAGGTGAGTTTGGTTTGGGCACAAGCTTTGGGGGGAGCGAGTCGGGGTGCAGGAGAGGAGTACCAGCAGGATGGGGCTTTTCCCCCGTTTTGGATAGCTTTGGTGAGCGGAACGTTGTTTGGGTTAGCGCACTGGGGCTATGGTGTAAGTTGGATTCCTTTGTTGGTGTTGGGTACCATCATGGCGAGGGTTTACCAATTGCGCCGTAGCGTCGTGCCTTGTGTGGTCATCCACGCTCTATTTAACACGATGAGTTTGATAGGGCTGGCCGGTGGGTTGATTTTGCAGAAACTGGCTCCAGAAGCTGCTTCGCTGTTGTTTTTTTGGTACTAGCTTGATTTGCTAGCGAATACAGTGCCCAAGTAGTAGGGCGACAGAGCCCAAGAGGTAGGGCTACATAGCCATAGAAGTAGGCGTCAAATCGCCGTTGGGCTGCTTCCAGCATAGGCACAGGGGAGCAGATTTGGTACATGGGCAGTGGTGGGTGAGGGCTTGAGATGCACTAACGACATTGGGCCATGGATTGATGAAGTTGGATTTGGAGGAGAAGCAGCGAGGAATTTTAGAGGCTCCGCCGGTAGAATCGGCTGGAGTGGGTGAGTTGGTATCGTTGGAGGCTGGGGGTGATTCGGGGCGTACAGGAAGACGAGGTGGGATCGCTTTTTTAGCCAGCTTTGTAATTCATCTATTGATGCTTTTGAGCTTAGCGATTTGGACGGTGGGGCTCGGTGGCGGCGTAGGGGATGGTGGTATCTGGATTGAGTCTGGGGATATGGGTGGGGATGCATTGCAGAGTTTTGAGATTGAGAGCATCGCTATCGAGGGAGCGGAGACCGATGCGCAAGGGGATCCGGTCAAGTTATCGAATCCAGAGTTACAGCGACGCAAGTTAGATCAAGTGACTGCGGAAGAAACTGAGGAGTCGGAGGTTCAGGAGTCCGGAGCGGAGTTGATACAGCGAGCGATCGCGGCGAGTGCATCTGGGGGTTCGCAAGGCTTGGGATTTGCCGAGATGTCGTTGGCGGGTCGTTCGGGTGCAAACCGTGCGAAATCTGTCAAGGAAAATGGAGGCAATGAGCAGAGTGAGCAAGCGGTTGCGTGGGCGTTGGATTATCTCGCGAGGCATCAGCGCAATGATGGCTCTTGGAGTATGAAGTATGAGGAGGCTTGCGATCAGGAGTGTAGTCCGAGTTCTGCGGGAAAGGACCCTTATCGAACTGCCGCGACGGGGTTAGCGCTTTTGTGTTTCTTAGGTGCTGGTCATACCCCGAATGACGAGCAGTATGGGGAGGTCGTGACTCGGGGGATTTATTATTTGCAGCAGACACTGCGAATGAAGTCGGATTCGGGGTATTGGCTCGATACGATTGCATCCGCGCAGATGTATGAGCATGGAATCGCCACATTGGCACTGTGTGAAGCTTATCAGATGACCCGTGCAACGGAGTTGAAGGAGCCTTGTCAGGCGGCAGTGAACTTCATCATCTTCGCGCAGTATCGGGACGGTGGGTGGGACTACCATCCTGGATCGCCTGGTGATTTGTCGATTGCTGGTTGGCAGGTATTGGCTTTAAAGAGCGCAGCGGCGACCGATTTGGTGGTCCCGGTGGAGACGGTGCGAGGGATCGATCGTTTCATTGACAAGACACGGGCTGGAGAATTCATGTTTCGGTATCGCACCAACAATCCGACAAAGAGCATGACAGCGATTGGGGTTTTGTTGCAGATTTTCCGCGGGAAGTCGAAAGATGCTCGGAGTCTGGAGCGGGGGATTGAGTATCTATCGAAGCAGGGGCCTTCTCCGATGGACATGTACTACAACTACTATGCGACGCAAGCGATGTTTCAGGTCGGCGGGCGTTATTGGAAAAATTGGAATTACTACATGCGTGATCTGTTGATTCGCACCCAGGTACCCTCCGGACACATGCGTGGGAGTTGGATGTTTGACAACGACCACTCCAACCAGATCGGAGGTCGATTCTATTCGACTTGCATGGCTTGCTTAATTTTAGAAGTCTATTATCGATACCTTCCTGTTTACGGTGCAACCAGCGATGACTTTCGTTTTTAGATCTCGAATTGCAACGAGCATGTTATTCGGATTTCTCTCGACGTTTTGCGTAGGGGGAGCTTCGTTGGTTGATGCTCAGGATCCTGTTTCTGAACCGTTGGAGTCGGGTGGTCCAGTGATCACGCGGCTTACGCAGCAAAGTATCTTGGAGCCTGAGAGACTCTCTACGGTATTGCAAGAGGAACCGGTCACGGACTTGAGTCGAGTCACCGTTGAGGAACCGGATCGTTCCGTTACGCCTGCAAGTTTTAGGGCTTCTAGTTTTCCGGTTCCTTCTTCGCGAGAGGTCCCCGTGGGGCCGATGCCAGAAGAATCGATTCGTTTGCAAAATGGCTTGGGGCAACTGAATGTTTCTGGCGCCATATCCCTTTTGGGAGTGAATGCGACGGATCGCGCCTTCGTGCCGTGGAATCCGCTCTTTATGTTACCGCCATCGTTATTGGGGGATGACAACGCAACGTTTGAGTTGCACGGTAGGCAGTCGAATCTCCAATTCTTGTATGCGGGGCCCAAGATAGGTCAATGGGATACGGGTGCGTTTGCCAAGTTCTATTTCACGAATTCGACATTAACCTCGGACGTGTACGGTTTCATGCCGGTGGTTGCATTTGGAGAAGTCCGCAATGAGCATTTCAGAGTGTCTGCGGGATTGCAGCCTGACCTATTTGCTCCGCGCGATCCAGTGGTAATCCCATTGACCTTGATGGGTGGAGCAGGGAATGCTGGTACGTTTCGAGGGCAGTTGCGAGGGGAGGCTTATTGGAAGCCAAGTCGAAATCTTCAGGGGACGTTGCAAGCGGCGATTAGTGATCCGATTTCAACGATTTTGATTGACGCGAGTCGGCGGAGTACCGAGTCGGATGGGATTCCGAATTTCGAGGTTCGTGGCGCGTTGGGGGTAGGGGAGTTCGAAACGTTAGCCGGTGGCAGGCAAGAACGACCCTTGGAGGTAGGAGTGGCCGGAATGATCGGTCGAATTCGCAATTCGCAGATTGTCTATGACTTGGATGATATCGATCCAGCGATTCCTATACGGTCTGTGATAGACATTGGTGGTATGTCGGTGGACACCAAGATCAACTTGACCGATCGGATTGGATTGATTGGAGAGGGGTATTTTGGACAGGGGTTAGGGACCTATGCGGGTACCATCTTTCAGACGTTCAATTCTCAGACATATCGGGCGATCCGTGGGCAGGGAGGATTTTTAGAAGCGTTTGTTTATTTGACGAATCGCCTGCACGTGCATGGTGGTTATGGTTTGGAGGGGCCATTGCGACGTGACTTGCCGGTCTCGGCAGGTTCGATTGTTCGGAATTCGGCGTATTACAGCAGTTTGTTTTGGGATATTTCACCAAGGGTTCAGTACAGTTTTCAGGTCGATTACCGGGAGACGGATTTCCTGGTGTTACAGGACAACTCGGGTTGGATTTTTTACAACCAGCTTGCATTCCGTTTTTGACGACCGTGTGAATTGCGAGGGACACGGAAATTGCGACGGACATGAGAATTGCGAGGAAGTAATGCCGAAAAAACTAGGGACGAGTCCCCCTTGAATCGGCTTGCAAGCTCTTGGGCTGACGCTATACTTACGCATCCCAAATACGGGGTCGTAGCTCAATTGGTTAGAGCACCGGACTGTCGATCCGGAGGTTGCGGGTTCGAGACCCGTCGACCTCGCTTTTGAAGCGAGAAAATAGTACCATGCAGCCATCGTTTACGCGATGGCTGTCTTTGTTTCCGGGCTGTTGATTTCCAAACTCTAAGCCTATC
>JBIJCS010000440.1:0-4368 GCA_044344575.1 Pirellula sp.
CTGAGTACTGAACAATCCGGTATTCGAATTGAACGTTACGTTGAACTGAACATTCTGCGCCAATTCATCCAACGCCGTCGCAGGACCCGGTCGAACGTTCGTCGCAAACCCGTTGACTCGCGTTGGCGTCAAGCCGGTAACCGACTCGTTATCCTCAAAGACACTCACCAACGGATTCGGAATCGTGTACTGCGGCTCGTCGTTGATGTCCGCAACATTGAGCGTGAGGATCTTCTCCGTCGACTCAACCGGAACTCCATTGTCAGTGGCAATCAATCGAATCCGCGTGTCCTTGAACAAACTATTCACATCCGGCGCCAATTGGAACGTCAGATCTCCCGTCCCAGTTACCAACGGCTGTACGGAAAACGCAGTCGGATCCACTGCAACCGCGACAATGGTCGTGCTCTGGTTGGATTCGTCCGTCGCCGTCAACGGCCCAGGGCCCAAATTCGTGATGAACGCAGGCAACGTCAAGAAACCATCGTCTTCTCGCATATTAAACGCCGTGAAACTCATATCAAAGATCGGCGGATCATTGATCTCACGTACGTTAAACGTAAAGGTCTGAGTCGTCGAACGATTCACATTCGGAGCAACATTGGAACCGTTATCCACCAAACTAACGCGAACCAAAATCGGCCCCGAGTTCAAAATGTTCACGTCCGGAGCCAAATCATAGGTCAACACACCAGTCGGAGAAATCCGCGGTTGACCCGCCACTCCATTGAACTTGCTCGGATCAATCGCTACGACATCAAAGCTTAACGTCTGTGCTGGTACCCCCGGAACGAGACCCAACTCGTCAATCGCTGTAGCAGGACCTGCAGCAATGTTCGTCGCGAAATTCACAATCGGTGAATTCTCTAAATCCTCATCAATGCTGATGATCGGATTGGGAATCGCAAACAACGGTGCATCATTGACCGCATTGACCGCCAAAGTCACAGTGATTTCCTCAGATGAATTCACATCCGGAATTCCAGGACGCGACCCCGGTGCAGGTCCATCATCCACAGCTCTAACCCGAATCAAAATCGGTCCCGAATTGACGATGTTCACGTCCGGAGCCAAATCATAAGTCAACACGCCAGCACTGCTGATCCGTGGCTGACCAGCCACTCCGTTGAACCGAGTCGGATCCACAGCGGATACCGTAAACGAAACCGATTGACTCGCTAATTCATCCACCGCACTCAATGGTCCAGGACGAATCCCCGTAAGGAATCCTGCTAGCGGAGAATTCTCCAAATCTTCGTCAATCGTGATCGTCGAATTCGGTACCGTGAACTCAGGTGCGTCGTTCACGTCTTGAACGCCAATCGTGAACGTCTGTGCCACAGACGTATGAACATCTGGAATCCCCGGACGACTTCCCGTCGCAGGACCATTGTCCACTGCAATCACTTCCACCAAAATCGGACCAGAATTCAACGCGTTGACATTCGGTGCCAACGTATAAGTCAACGTGCCATCCCCCGCAATCTGCGGCTGCACACTAAATCGGGTCGGATCCAATGCCCGAACATTAAACGATACGGTCTGTCCCGTCGGCCCCAACTCGTCAACCGCCGTCGCAGGACCAGCCACAATATCGGTCAAGAAACCAGGTACCGGTGAATTACCAACATCTTCCAACACCGATATCAATGGATTCGGGATCACAAAACTCGGCGCATCATTCACGTCCTGAACCGAAATCGTAAAGAACTGTTCCGCCGATCGATTCACATCCGGAATGCCAGGTCGACTACCCGCTGCAGGTCCATTGTCCACTGCAACCACTCGAACCAATATCGGACCAGAATTCAACAAGTTCACATCCGGAGCCAAGTCGTATGTCAACTGTCCCGTCGAACTAATGCGTGGCTGACCTGCTACACCATTAAACCGAGTCGGATCCACTGCCGTGACCTCAAAGCTAACCGTCTGGCCAACCGTCGGAGGATTGAATCCCAACTCATCCGTCGCCGTTGGCGGACCAGCAACAATATTGGTAACAAACCCATCGACCGGTGTAACTTCCAAATCCTCCAGAATACTGATCAGCGGATTCGGAATCGTGAACAACGGTGCATCGTTGACCTCCACAGGCAAAATCGTAAACGTCTTCGGCTCCGAACGATTGATATCAGGACGCCCCGGACGCGATCCCGCCGCGTTGCCACTGTCCACCGCAATCACTTCCACCAAAATTGGCGGAGAGTTCAGTGCATTGACGTCTGTGTTCAACGTGTAAGTCAACGTTCCATCGGGAGCAATCGCCGGTTGTCCCGCCACCGTAAATCGCGTCGGATCCAAAGCCCGCACCTCAAACGAGACGCTCTGCGCTGGTATCCCTGCCACATTGCCTAACTCGTCATCCGTCGTGCTCTTGCCAGGGAAAACCAAATTCAAGAACCCAGGTGCACTTACACTCGCATCCTCCAACGGAGTTTGCGTCGGACGCGGTATGTTGAACAACGGTGGATCATTCACATCCCGAAGCGTGATCGTCAATGTGCTGTAAATCAACGTCGGTGGAACATCGTCCTGCCCAGGTCGCTTCGGCAAATCATCTCCACCAGCAACCCCAGAATCCTCAATCAAAATCCGAACCAACACCGGTCCGTCAATCAAACTGTTGTAATCGGTCGGCGGTGTGTACGTGATCTGGTTATTGACCAAAGTCAACGTCTCACCTAACCCTCGATCCGTCACCAACTCAGCTTCCACAATCGTTAATACTTGGTCGGATTCATTGGTGTCATACAAATCACCATCCGTTCCCGCAGGACGATCCGGTTGCGTGCGATCATTCGCCGTGAATAACCCACCATCCCACGTAATCGTTTCGTCCTCATTGATCGTCACCGAATCATCAACCGCCACAGGTGCGTCATTCACCGGTGTAACAGTAATCGTTACTGTCGCCGCTAAATTACTGGTCATCCGTGGATCGGTCGCATAGTAAATGAACGTGTCCGTTCCAAAAAAGTCTTGCTTCGGCGTGTACACAAACGAACCATCCGCTGAGATGGTCAAATATCCATGCTCAGGACCACGCACCGGTTGTACACCAGGTTGCGACAAGTCCGAATCAAATACCCGAATCGGCTGGCCATCAGCATCGGTATCATTCGACAACACTCCCGGTGCTGGAATCACCAATACATTGTCTTCTGCAACAACAAAGTTGTCGCTCGAAGCTACCGGCGGCGATCCTTCTAACACCTCGATCAAATGATCCTCAACCTCCCCGCCGATTCCTAACCCGTAGGTAAACATTCCACCGGTAGTGCTCAAACGGAACCGTGCTGTCGTAAATCCGATCGCTGCACTTGCTGGTGTGCTCACGTAGAACGTATTTGCTCCAGCAATCACCGGTTGTGAAGTAAGAATGCGCTCTCCAGCATCCTCAAAGTCGTTGTCTTGATTCCAGTCAATCCACGAATCCACAAACCCACTCGTAGATGCCGTTATCACGACCGGAGTTGCCAAAGCTCTCGCATTGAACCAACTGTTGAACGACACTCCATCCTCGTCGTCTCCCGATACACGAATCGAATTGTTTACAACTGATACCGTGGGTAACTTCAACTTCGAATCGTTGATCGCTGTATTAATCCCAGTCGCAATCGCATTGGCAAACGTCGTCGTTGTCACCGTGGACAAGTCAACGAGAACCGCAACGTTCCCAACCAACAACGCCGTCGGTGGTGCCGAAGGATTCGTGTCGATCACTTGCAAGCCAATGGTATTGCCAAATCCATCGGTGATGCTCATCGTATTGCCCGCTGTCAATCCAGTGAGAACCGATGCTACCGTGAACTCCGTCGCTCCTGTCAAGGATCGTGTCAACGACGTGGATGCATTGCTCAAATCGAACAAATGACCACTGGTACCTCCGAGCGACAACACCGCTCCCGTGGCGGAAGAGTGAATTCCAGTGATGCTTCCATCGAGAATGCTCGCCAACACCACCGCTTGTAGGCGACTCGCGACATCCGCTCCACTGACCGCTCCAGTCAAATCGACTGATCGTGCCCCAGGAATGCTGACTGAACCACCCAATGTAAACTCATACGTTACCGAATTGCTCACCGTATCCGATATCGTCAACGATTTGCCAACCATCGATGCATCGAAAGCTGAAGCGATCAGTCGCGCCGGACCCTTCGGGGAGACTTGCAAGAAACTGCTGAGCGTCCCAAACGAAACGGAACCATCAAAGTCATCTGAGTCCGCCGCTGCAGATGGAACACCATCCGCGTCCCCGTCCGCATAAGCCCCCAACAACAACTGCGTTGCATCCTCTGGGTACAATCCATGTCGCACACCATTGTTCGCCAATCGTGTAGAACTGTTGGACCCCGTTCCGCTACGCTC
>JBIJCS010000441.1:0-4336 GCA_044344575.1 Pirellula sp.
CAGCGGGTGGCTACGATTGGTTTCGTTCTCCCGTAGCTGCCGTTCTCCCGTAGCCACCGTTCGCCAGACGGTGGAGGTTTTCCTCGCAACGTCCACCGCTTGGCAGCGGGTGGCTACGATTGGAAGACGGTGGAGGAATTCCTCGCAAGGTCCACCGCTTGGCAGCGGGTGGCTACGATTGGAAGACGGTGGAGGTTTTCCTCGCAACATCCACCGCTTGGCAGCGGGTGGCTACGATTGGAAGACGGTGGAGGTTTTCCTCGCAAGGTCCACCGCTTGGCAGCGGGTGGCTACGATAGGTTTCGTATTCCCGTAGCCACCGTTCGCCTGTAGCCACCGTTCGCCAGACGGTGGAGATTTTCCTGGCAACGTCCACCGCTTGGCAGCGGGTGGCTACGAGAGGGAGCCACCGCTACGGCGTTAATCGCATCGAGCCCTTGGATTGAAGCGGCTTCTAGAGACGGAATGGCGGATTCTGAGCCTTAGTTTGCGTTTAAAGCGAGTATGTAAACCCGGGTGCTCAAAACTTTTGTTGAAATCGTCTAAAACATGTGGAATTTTTCATTTTCGATAGCAGTCTAATTGACTCGAATTCTTCATGTTGTTATCTAAGGAGGGTACTTTTCCCTTTTCACCCCCACACTGGAGTTTAAACGTGCGTAAGCGATTTTCGCGTGGTTTCACGCTGGTAGAGTTATTGGTTGTTATCGCAATTATTGGAATTTTGGTTGGGTTGCTCCTGCCGGCAGTGCAGGCCGCTCGGGAGGCCGCTCGCCGAATGCAGTGCGGCAACAACATGCGGCAGCAAGCCCTTGGAGTTTTGAATTATGAGTCTGCGTTTAAGCGGTTGCCTTCGATGCAAGCTGGGAATGGCAATATCGTTCAAACTCAGCAAAGATTTTGCATGAGCGGATGGTGGGCCATTCTCCCTTACGTTGAAGGTCAGTCCCTTTTCGACCAAATCAACAGTCTAAACGGAGGATTCGGCCTTGAGCCTTGGAACGGCAATGTTGCTTACCGAACTCGCGTTCCATGGCTAGAGTGCCCAAGCGACTCTGGAGATGCAGAGCCCGTCAACGCTGGCCGGAATCGTGGTTTAACAAGTTATGCATTTTGTGTAGGCGATAATTTGGCCCAATCGCAATTGACGACGTCGGGCGAAGAGCGCAATAACCTCGCTCAGGCTTTGCTCAAGCTCCCGATTTACAACCGAGGGATGTTTGGACGAGCCTCTTACCACCCGCTTTCGGCGGTGCGTGATGGTCAGAGCAACACGATTATGTTGGCCGAGCGTCAAAGACCTCGGATTGTGAACTCGAAGGGCTCTGTGGTACTCATCGCCGCCGATCCAGCGACATATGCTCCATTGAGTTGCAAAGCACAGTTGATCAATGGAACGAGCTACATCAATCCATCGCTGATTTTCACGGGTGACACGCTACCTGGTTATCGAGCTTGGGCTGGTAACGCATATTTCAATGGCGTTTCGACGATTCTTCCTCCGAACAATGCAGTCTGCATGATCGGAACGGGTTCGGTATCGCCTCACTGGTTTGCGGGTATTTGGACTCCAACGAGTGAGCACACCGGCGGCGTACAAGTGGCATTTGGTGATGGTTCGATCCGATTCCTGAGCGATAACATTGAATCCGGAAACCTCGCTTCGGTTGCTCCGACGCTTAACAGCAGCGGTAGCCCTTACGGTGTTTGGGGGGCTTTGGGCTCGAAGAACGGTGGTGAAACGCCTGTTGATTTCGAGTAGTACTGTTCCAAAAATTCTGAAACCACATGGCGGGGCACATGGAATCCATGTGTCCCGCTTTTCATCCATACCCCAACATTTAATCAATAGCCAATACTATGAAACTATTATCGTTCACCAACGCCCTGTTGATAACAGCTGTGCTGTCGATCCTCTCGGTAACCGGATGCGGTGGCAGCAATCTTCCTAAGACGGTACCGGCCGAAGGCGTGGTTACCTTGGATGGTAGTCCGGTCGCTGATGCGACGATTACATTCATTTCCGAGGGCACGACTTACCATGCCACTGGTAGCACGAATGCTGAAGGAAAGTTTTCGATGCGGGCATTTTCGGAAAAGACGGGAGCTGTTCCAGGAAACTACAAGGTGGAGATTCTCAAAAGTGTTCAAGGCACGGCGGCAAGTTCCAGTAGTGACGAGCCGGTGACGTTGAACCTTCGGAATGATCTTCCTGGAAAGTATGCGAGTTTGGTTACGTCAGGGCTTACGGCGACGGTAGCAGAGGGTGGTTCTAAGGACTTGAAGTTCGAACTGTCTTCGAAGTAGAGTTCTCGCGAATGAACGGCATGGAGTCGCTTATTTCGTAGCGTCTCGTTGTCGTTTGGATTCGTACAAAACAAGGGTCCCTGCGATTCCCACGTTCAGGGACTCTACATTTTGAGCCATAGGAATGGAAACCGAGCCGCTTGCCATCGATGCTACGGAAGCTTTCACGCCGGCTCCTTCGCTGCCGACAATCAGTAAAGTGGGACGCCGAAGATCGGATTTCCAGAGAGATTGTCCATCAGCGCTTGCGACCAAGATTTGGATGCCCAGCGATTTGGCGGCGTCGAGGAAAGCCGCGATATTGACACGTTGAGGTGGTTTTCTGAACCACTGACCTGCTGTGCTTCGGATCAATTTTGGATGCAATGGGTGAACTGAATCTTCGCTGAGAAATAATCCATCAGCGGAGACTGCGACGATGGAACGAAGGAGGGTTCCGACATTTCCAGGATCTTGTACACCATCGGTAATAATTGCAAGGGATAGCCCGCGCAAGAATGAATTGTAGTCTGACCGATTCGTAGCTAGGTTTGGAGCGCAAGCGATTGCAGCTACGCCATCGGGCGACTCGGTTGTTACCGCTTGGGCTAACCAAGGGTCAGGGACACAGTAGCAACTTTTTTGAAAATGACGAAGTTGCGTTCGATGGTTATCAAGCCATCGCTGAGTGCATACGACACAATCAAGTGGCCAGTCGCACGCGAGAGCTTCCTCGATTGCATGGGTGCCTTCAACCAAAAAATAGTCTTCTTCTTTGGAGACTCGCTGTAGTTTTTTCAGTCGTTTAAGCAATGGGTGGCTGGTGCTATGGATTTCCTGAATCTTCACTTTGCCTCCCAGTTTGAGACAACTGCGCCAGTAGTTCCTCAGCGTGCTCGACGAGCAATTGCCTTTCTTCTTCATCGAGCCATACGTACGAGCCGACCAATTCACCTTGAGCGTTGACCAAGCAAAATCGGTCGGGATGTCCTCTTCGTTCGACGCCTGGCAGAAAGAACATCTCTGTTCCAACGCGGACGATATCGTCGAGGTTGCCAGTGAGAAAGAGCCATTGTTTCGGATCGGCATTGAAGCTCTCGGCGTAGGATGCGAGTACTTCTGGCGTATCGATTTCGGGATCGACGGAGATGCTTACGAGTCGTATTGGTTTTCCTTTGAATTTTGACTGCAAGAGCCGCATTTCGCTACTTTGCCGCTTGCACGTACCCGGGCAGGTGGAGAAGAAGAAGCAAGCGATGTAGGGTTGTCCTTTTAGATCCTCGGAGCGAACCAGCGAGCCATTGCGTTCAATCAGTTCAAAGGAGCGAGTCCAGTTGGGTTCATCTTTTGCTGCATCGCGCAATTGAGCAAGCTGTTTACGGTTACCTGGATCCTTGGGTGCTAGTTGTTCACCTTCTTGTTCGTCGGACTGCAATGTGTTCGAGGGAGGTGGGAGAACGATACCCATGGCATCGTCGGAGGTTGCGGAAGAAGGCTCCGCGTTTCTCATCGATTTACGAATCGTGTGCGTGAGAATTGCACCGATGGTTCCAAGAACCAGTCCGAGTGCAATTCCCAGTAGGCGGAAACCTTTTCGATTCATTTCGTTCCTTTTCAATTCGTCGCCTTGATAAATTTGTCTTGGTAAAGCAGTGTCGTTTTGTCTTTGAAAGCCACTGTAGTGTATTTGCTAGGCAAACTCGCCACGCTGTCGCCGACGTACAAGTAGGGTGGAAAGACAAAAGGTGAAGACAGCAAATACCAAAGTCCATAGACAGCTTGCTTGTACGCTTGGGATCCAACCTTGTACGAGCATGTTGCTGTTTACCGTCATGCTGTTTATTGGGTCAGTGGAGCTTGGTCCTATAGTGCTGGGCTGGATGACTCCGCTGAAATGTCGAATACCTGCAACCATGTAGCTCATCGGATTACACTGCATAAGAATTTGCATTACTCTTTGGCCGGTGGGGAGTCCGTCGGCGGCAGCAGGGATGGGAAAGAATGCTCCGCTGAGCATCCACATCGGAAGCATCACCATATTCATCGCGGC
>JBIJCS010000044.1:0-14671 GCA_044344575.1 Pirellula sp.
TGTCGCTAAATCAAATCGATACAAGTCCACGTCGCGATTGTCAGGACGCAACAAATGCTGACCATGCAACTGATCAATCGTACCCGGGAAAATTTGCTCCAACGGATTCGCACTCGAATTCAACCGAGTTCCAACTATGCCACCCTGCGCATTGGTCGTCCCGCCATTGCTGTCACTACCCATGATCGTGCCTGCTGGCAAATCATAAGTGTGATCAAAACCCAACAAATGCCCTATCTCATGCATTGCTGTAGTGAAGAAACTAAAAGGACCGTTCTGCGGATCCGCCTGGCCCGCAATCGGAGTCGCTGGCACCACCTCGCCACCTAATGGCTTTTGCGATACCCCAAACCCAAACGCATTGTCCCAAGGCTCACTGCCGTCGAGAATCACCATGTCCCAAGACTCTCGCGGATTGTCCGGATTCGGTGCCGCTCCAGCCACCCCAAGCATATCCCCAGGACCGCTGATCGTAGATCCAATCGGAATCATGTCGCCAACAACAATGTTGAAAATTCCAGGCGCTGTCGGCCCAGTGTATTCGACAAAATCAACCCCCATGTGCCGGGAGTAAAACTCAAAGACCTCCCGAACACGTTGCTTCTGCTCTGTTGTGATCGCTGTAAACAATCGTCGCCCTGATGTATCTACACCATAAGCTTGATTGTCCATGAAGTTGTAGCGAATCGTCCGAATCTGCGGATCAGCATCCGGAGCAAAATTCGGTGGCCCCCAAATAAGATCAGGGCTCCGCAAAGAACGATCCTCCTGGATGTCTCGGTGACCAGGCTCCTGACTACTTCCCGGGAAATCTAACAACAATGGATCCGATGCAACGCGAATCTCTTGCTGCAAAATCGTCGAAAAACTATCGCTGATCGACGCTCCTCCATTGATCCCAAACGCCCCACTGAGAAAACCCTGCGGATCCGCTCCCAATACCTGCAACGGTACCGTCTGATTGTTCACCTCCGAAGACAATGGCGTATCAGAACCAACCCGCAATCGATACGTTCCACTACCACCTAACGCATGAATCGAATTGGCAAACTCCAACGTCGCCGCCTTCGTCGCTGGATCAAATGTCACCTTCGTCGGAGTGAATACCTTGTCATCAAATGGACTCACTGAGTCGTTGGTGAAAATCAAATTGTAATATCTTGGGTCGACTACCCGCGGATCCGCAGCAGGCGCAAGATCCCCCGTCGATACCTTCCTGTCGTACAACTCCGAATCGTTGAAGTAAACGTCGATCGTGTCGAGCTTCTGACTCAATGCACCACCAACCCCACGACGTAGCGGCTGCGGAACAATCGCTGTGATCTTTGTACCTAACTCCAAGTTGAACTGGTAACTATCGCGATCTGTCCCCGACTTGCGAGGCTTCAACGGATCATTGTCGATCGTGCGAACTGCATTGATCCCTTGAGCAGGCAAATCAACTCCAAATACCTCAACACGGTACAAGTCGTCCGGCAACGGCTGCGAAAATCTCGCTACAACCACCCGGCGATTCGAAGTGTCAGCGAAATCAAGATACTCCGGTGTGACAAGAATGTCCGTCGACACTCCACCCGCTCCGAAAATCCCATCGCCACCAGCTCGCGATATACGAATGCCATTGCGCAACGTGTTTTGTCGCACATCCTCGCCACCCGCAAATCGGAAGATCAACTCCCTCGGCGACTCGCTGAGATTATTCTCACGCGTCGTCGAAAGGATCTCTCCCGTATTCGGTGCGACCGACAACAAACGGAAGTCGAGGTCGAGAATGTCTCCCGCCATCAATTCCCGCCGTTCAAGATTCTCGCACAAAATGTTGCGAAACCCCTTGCGCCGTTCTCGCTTGTTGGAACGAATGCCATTTAACGATCTGGATGCGTCAATTCCCATGTTGAACGAACCTTGGAACCGTGCGGTACTTAAAAATGAATGACGAGTAAAAGTGTTCAGCGGAGACGCCCCTTCGAACGCCCCCGCTTACCCATATTGTTTAAATCAGTTGCCGAACAAATCGATCAAGGCTCGATCCAGCGGATCTTCACCTGCTTCATCGTTCAACCCTACATCCCCTGCCTCGGATAGCAATCCTGCGATCTCATCCAAGTCAGAGTCCAGCAAATCACCAACGAGATCATTTGACAACGACATCAGGCCCATCGAGCTCGAACCTAATCCCGATATCCCCCTCATCATACCAACCGAGCCAACGCTCGTGGCGGAGGTAGGCAACTCACGACCAACCTGAACACGCGATACCCCAAAATCGATCGGAGCCGCAGTTCCACCGCCAGTCGAATCAACCAGCCCTGGACCTACCGTGAATCGCCCAATTTCAGAACCGTCCGTACCCTCTCCCTCGCCAGATCCACTGGCAGCATTGATCTTGTCAATCACCGCCAACACATCCAGCGGTGTCACGACATTATCGCCGTTGACATCCACGTAATCCGGGGGACCAGGCAACCCAGCTACCGGTACCGATGGTCCGCGAGAATTGAGCAAATTCACCAAAATCAAAACGTCGATCGGCGAAATAAACCCATCCGCATTCACATCCCACTGCTGACTCGGGTTCTGGTACTTCGGTTGAGGCGGTCGGCCTATCGTAATCGTTACCGTCGTCTGTGGACTCGATGCCCCAAACACGTCCGTCGCTCGGTAAGTAAACGAATCCGTCGTTCCAAACAACGCTGTCGCACCCGGAATGTAAGTAAACGTTCCGTTAGAATTCATCGTCACCGTTCCGCGAGTCGGCAATGACACCAAACTTGCTGTCATCGCGTCCCCTTCAGGATCGCGATCGTTCGCCAATACTCCGTCGTCAGCCGTCGTAACGGTCAAGATTCCCAATGGATCTGTCGTAACCAAAGCCACACCCTGCGGTGTAACATAGGAATCCGGTTGCGTAATCGGTGCATCGTTCACCGGAGTGACTGTCAACAAGAACGAATCCGATACCGAACGATTGGTCGTATCCGTAGCTGTCACCGAAATCAATGTCTGCCCCGATGCATTCGGTACCAACGTCAACTGTATCTTATTACCCTGAATCGTGACACTCGCCACAGAAGTGTTGCTGCTCGTCGCGGTGAAAGTCAAGAAGTCTCCATTGATCACATCCGGATCAAAGAAATACTGAGGACTCAGATCAAACACCACTGGCAAGGAATCTTCAGAAACAGTCCGGTCAGGCAACGGATTGACCAAACGAGGATCATCATCCACTGGAGTCACCACCAACACCATCGTGTTGGTAATCTTCAATCCAGCTCGATCCATCGCTTCAACCACAATCGTCGCTTGGCCATTCTGATCCGCCTTAGGACGAACGAACAACTTGCCACCAACAATCGTCGGCTCAACTAAACCAGTGTTGCTGTTGCTCAGAACACGATAAGTCAACTCGTCACCGTTCGTCGCAATGTCGACGTCGCCAAAGTAATCGGACAACAGATACTCTCGCTCTGGCGAGTCTTCTTCCACCGTTACCGTGCCAAAAGGCTTGACCACAAACGGTCGATCGTTCACCGGTGCTACGATCACCGTTACCGTACCCTCCGATGTCTGCGGATCAGGCTGATTGTTGCTCAACCCATCATCGGTAACCAAATACTTGAACGTATCCGTGCCGTTGAAGTTAGCCGGTGGATAGTAGAACACTCGGTCTCCAACAATCGCAACCGTTCCACCCTTCTCCGTCGGATTGACCAAACCGGTGAAGTTCAACACCTGCGTAGCTTGCTCATCGGGAGGCCCTACCAAGTCTCCTGCAATCAAGTCTGCAATCGTGATGCTCACTGGGATGTCTTCATTCGTAAACAACGTCTTCGGTGTCGTAATCGGTGGATCGTTCTTATCCAAAACAGTCAAGAACACCGTACCTACTGCTGTCAATGGATCCGCAAGATCCCCTGTGACACCATTGTCAACAATCGTGTACGTAAAGAAGTCATCACCCACGAAATCTGTCAGCGGTACATAGGTAATCACTCCACCGACAAACCGTACAGATCCACCCTTCGACGACAATCCATCCACCGCCAAAATGGTCAACGTTTGATCGCTCTCGTTCGCTGGACCAGGTGACGAAACCGCCAACACGGCCGACGCTGGAATGTCGAGAACCTGATCTTCATTAATGATATAGCTCAAGTTCCCGGCAATCGGCGGATCGTTAACCGGACGAACATTGATCACAGCCGTAGCCGTTGTCAACGAGTCAAGCACACCATCACTGACGATGTAGACAAACGAATCCTGACCAAAGAAGTCTTGCTGCGGAATGTAATCGAACGTTCCGTCGTCCCGGAAGGTAAAGATCGCATGATTCGATGGCTCCCTCACCAATCGAGCAATCAATGGCTTGCGGTCAGGATTGATGTCGTTCGCCAATACCCCATTGTTTCCTGGGAATCCGTCCGCATCGAACGGATCGTTGGTGGACAATCCTCCAAACTGATCCTCATTCATGATGTACGAATCGTTCACACCGATCGGAGGTGTCCCCGGAATGATGCTGATTCGGTAATCTTCTACTTCGCCATCCACCGCCAAACCAGTCGGCAGAATATTTCCTTCACTTGAAACCCGGAACCGTGCAAACGATGTCGTGGCAACATTCACATTCGGCGCTGTTCCAGGCACGCGAACCTTGAGCGTCTGCGTCAAATTGTTCTTATCGAACACCAAGTTTGTGAAAACTTGCTCGCCTGGATCGGTCCAGTCGCCGTCAAAGTTGAAGTCGATCCAACCATTGAGCACACCCGCCGAAGACAACGTAACCGTCAAATCGGTGTCAACATTCTTGTTGAACAACGGTGCCTCAGTACCTGTAAAGGTCTTCGACTGGAACCGGAACGATATGCCATCGTCGTTCTCATCGCCGTCGGCCAATGGCTGAGGCTTACCATCCATCTCTGGAGTTATACCAGCACCCAATCGCAATTCACTGTTGTTCACGACGTGGCGCGCCCCGTCATTCGCCTTGAGCGTTGGGTAACGTCCCAAAGTTGTCGTAAACGGATCCGGTGCATCACCAAAATCCAAAACCACTCCCGGCATCAATATCGTGAACTTGGTCTCGTTGTCGATGCGGTTGCTCTTCAAGAAGTTACCCGCATTGTCTTGAACACCCCGCAAGAAGAAACTGCTCAACTCAGGGCTAATGCTGATCGCATTCTCAACGAACAACGTTGAACCACCTCGTACCTTGGCTCGCAAGGTCGTTCCACCTTGATCCGCCAACGCATTGATCGCGCGAATAATCGCATCGCGAACCTCAATGTCCGAGAACGACCCGTCTTGTACAAATGGAACCGGAATCGCTCCACCAGGCACTCCCGTGCGTCGCAGACTCGGTGCGTTATCGACATTCGTCAAGAACTTCGCGTTGTCAAACAATACCAAGCCTTGTTCTGTAATCTGCGAATCCAAGTTCAAGATAGACGACCTGATCGTCGCTCGCATCGCCTCGTATACCCGCTGTACTGAGTCTTGATTCGTGTAACGAATCGGCGTCCGACTAGGATCACGGCCATTCGCAACACTCAAGTTCTCGAACTCAAACGTCACGGTGTTCACTCCATCGGTAATCGAGAAGTAATCTCCGTCCTGAGCATTGCCGCGTGCAGTTGTCAAATTGCTGTCCAACACATTTACCGCATTGTTCGGCAACAATCCAATATCGACCCGACCATTTGCACCATCTCGTGCCGTGACACCCAATCCAGGAAAAGCGTTGATCGCTGCAACCATTGCGTTGACAACATCTGCCTGCGTCGAAACCGCACTAAATCGAATCGTACGACTTCCAGGAATCGTCGAACCACTAAAGTTCCCGTCGAACTCAAACACAGCCGTCACGTTGTTGTTGCTAATCGTGAACGATGTATTGTCCGTCAAATCAGCTCCACCTCGAATCGGAACCTGCAATTGCAAAGTACCAAAAATCTCCAACGTCGTGCGACCTTGAACCCCCGGCTTGCCGTACAAACCAACCGTCGGTGCGTTCGCAACCGATACCGTGTAGTCCGTCGTTGCACCCAAGATCACGTTGCCATTGCCAACGTGCTCAGGACTCAATCCAAGGTCAGAAGCACGAATCGCTGCGGCTAATGCTTCTCCAATGTCTGCTTGCGTGCTCGTCGGTGTTATCGCAACCGCGATATTGCCAGCCGCAACCGTCGCATCCGTTGTGAACTCAAAAGTCCTGCTCAATACCGTCGTACCAACCGTTCGTGTGATCGTGATCGATTGCCCGTCCTGTAACGTTCGTGCAACGCCTACAACTTTAAGTTCCGTGCTCACCACATCCACACGGCCTTCGTCCGAAAGGGTCAAGTGAACCACGTTGCCGTTCACAATCGACGACTGCAACGCCAAGGTTGTTCCGGCAATCGCCTTTTGCAATTCAATCGCCACATCGGCATCCGTGTTGGCTTGCGAAATGTCTACCGAAACGTTTCCTGCTTGCGTATTGCCATCCGCATCAAACTCAAACACAACCGCTATCCGCCCATCTGTAATGCTGAACGTCTGCCCATCAGTGACCCCACCAGGTCGGGTACCGAGCGATGGAACCAACAGGCCCAGCGTCGCATTCGGCTGAACAATCGATGGAGCAGCCTCCGTGTTGATCGTCGAACCAATCGGTGCTCCGATAAAGATGTCTCCATTCTCCGTTACACTCGCAACCACACCTGGAATCGCTGGGCTGTTGATCGCAGCAACCAACGATTCCACAACTTGGTCACGTGTCGAAAGCGACGTGAATCGAATCACTCGCGCCAACGGATTGATCACGTTGTCGTTGCTGTCGAACTCAAACTGTACCGCTTGGCCACCAGCGAACAGCGTGAAGCGATCCCCATCGAGAATGCCTCCCGCACCGCCACCCGCCAACGGAACATTCAATTGCAACCCTTGCGGCATCTGCAATCGGAAGCTTCCCTCGAATTCGAAAGTCACATTGCCGCCATTCGAATCCTTGATCGTGAACGTGTCTCCGTCGTTGATCTGCGATCCAGCCGCCGCATCGACAACAAATCGATCCTTGTTGTTGATGTTGATGTCGTAGACGCGATCGTTCTTCCAAACCCCTGCCAACGGCTTGAGCACAATCTCATTGGTCGTCGTGTTGTACGAGAAAGCGTAGTCGATGCCTTCTACCAGCAGTCGACCATTCTCGGTAATCGTCACAACAGAACCTGGCAACCGATTGCCACCCGTGCGTCCAACCACCGAATCATCGTTGATCCCTGTACCACCACCCAAGTTCGCGGTCTCAAAACCATCCTTGAGCTGGATGCGGAACTCAGGATAAATCCCGCTGGTCAACTGCATCACCGACTCGGTGCTGTCAATGTCCACCTTCTGTGCATCGTTATCGATCGGAACCAGCGAAATCGCAGAAGGTCCAATGAAGTCCGCTCGGTCCACCGCCCCGCGATCCTTGAACACGTTACCACCCAAACCACTAGGCGGTGCAACCGAAGGATCGTCAGCTCGCAAAATTCCATAGTAATCGCGATCTGGTGCCAAAATCGGACTCGGTGCAACTCCAATCGCACCCTTAACCGCTCGGAAACCTTCTCGCTCCGGCAACGAATCAATCGAACTGTCGATGATCTGCGATCCACGAGCGGGGATAAAGTTGTCTCCAGGGAAACCGACCAGCAATTGCTCAGTACCCGCTGCAACAAAGTTAAAGTCGGTGTTCGTGTTCGGCACGTTGGTCGGAACCGCTTCGATCACCCCCCATGTGAGATTCGAATCAGGCTTAGCTCCATCAAAGTACTGATACGTGTTTCCACCCACCACAACCGCCGAAGGCCTCGCGGCAGCAACCGTTCCGACAATCGTGTTCGTATACACAGGCCGCTCTTGGATGATCGGACTGTTGACGTTAATCAGCGAATTGTTCATCAACGTGGGACTAGCTCCCCCAGAGACAAATATACCAGTCTCAGGGAAAAGCTGATTGCCATTGCCACCACCCACGCGACCATTGATCCTCCTGCCTGCCACGGCAACAATCGATGCAGCGTTTCGAATTACTACAAACTTTTCTGTAGTACCATCCCCCAATGCCGTTCCAAACGGTGCAGACATCGTTCGGTCATGGCCAAACCCTAGCCCCATGTGGTTGTTCGCAGGTCCAGGTCCACGGTCAAACGGCGGTTGATCATTCGTACCATTCGCAGTTCGATTCAAACCAGCTTGTATCTGAGCTCCCCGTATGTTGCCGGAATTGATTCCAGTATCCGGCCCCGTCGTGTTCGTTCCAGGATTGAATCCACTAAATCCACCCAAAGCGATCGCTGAAACCGGTGCGAGAGGATTCGCAACGCCAAACGCACCGTTGTTGAGATTCTGGATGTTATCCATACCAGCCAAATTGATCGCAGCCGCTATCGATCTCGCTAAGTCAGGAACGCGGTAATCCGGCCCGATGTAAACCGGAATGTTGCTACCAGAGACATTCCCCGTTCGCGTAAATTCAAACGTTCTTGCGTTGTTCGTCGATCCAACAAAGTCTGCAACCTGCCGAAGCGTAAACGTCTCGCCATCAGCATACGTCGCAACCTCATCGACGGTTATCACAAACTGCTCAGGGCGAAGTACTTCAATACTCAAACTATAGTCGCCACTCGTACCACCCCGACGACGATCCGCTAACGACAACGGATCATACGTCGTGTTGCCCGATGCACTAACCGCCGCATAGTAAACGCCAGCCTTCGTCGCCGTAAAATCGATGTACGGATCCAATCCCGTCGTCTCACCCGGAGCTGCAAGATTGTCAGATGTCGTCGGATCGTTCGCCGCACTTACAACCTGGGCGACACCACTTGCATCGAACAACTTCAATGCAGCATCCAATCCGCCTAATGTGTTGACGTTGATCCGAACGCGCTCTCCAATTTCTAACTGGAACTTGTAAATGTCCACATCCGACGAACCTGTCGACAAAGGATCCGCCGTTAATGTCCCATCGACTGTGTAACGATCTGGATGTAGGCCAACGCCTTGGAAAGTTTCCGCCGCTCCCGCCAAGGTGTCATTGCCATCCAAGTCAGCTGCCACTCCAGAACTCGGAGCAGTTCCATCGTTTCCAATGATCGTGTTGTTCACCGCACGCACAAATGGCGAAGCCGAGTAATTACCAATGCGTTGAATCTGCAAAGCGAACGGGCTAATACCCTGCGATACGATGTACTGCGGTCCGCGTACAATTAACGTTGCAGACGGATAGACCCACGTCGCCGGATCCGCCGGATCCACAACCCGAATCGGTAATTGAGGCTCGACCCAAGTCGAGATCCGTTGCGTTGTGCCATTCGTCACCAGGATACTTCCGTTGAACGAATCTCGGATCGCTTTGACCATCTCGTCCGCTGCATATCCAGGAATGCTCGGATCAGGACGCAAGTAAACGTTTCCAGTATCCTCTCGGTAGTAAATCGGAATGTAATCAGGAGTCCAACCATTCCCACCCATCACTCCACTACCAAACGGATCCGCACCTGTGTTCGCTCCAGCGATGTCTTCAAACTCAAATCGAACCTGCGACCGACCAAATCCAACCTCCAAACGGTTGATAATTGCATCGTTGAAGAACGACCCCGCATGAGTACCAAAATCACCCACAGAGCTGGAATCCTGGCTTCCTGGTCGCACGGTCAACCGCCACGTCGGACTCTCTCCTTGAATGTGCAATCCACCTAAGCCACCTTCGTCGAAGATATTGTTCATGACGACCATCCCTGGTGTCACTCCGGCACGCTCAGCGTCCGATCCCGCTGCCACGCCAAAGGGTACCAAATTCGCTACCGGAAGGTTTCGCGCATAAGCCCCCCCAAGCAACGGAGGAACCACCGTGTTTGTTCGTCCAGAGGCAGTCACCCTCGCTTGTTGTGCGCGCCCGTCGGAGTAGTACTTGTCCGCCGGCGCAGACCATACGGCGAAATCGCGACTCTTCGTAATGACGTTGTTCGAGACAATAAACTGCCCCTGATTGCGTGCAATGTTCTGATCGCTCGCACCATCGAAACGCTGAATCCCCGATACACCCGCCACCGTGAAGATGTTCGAGCGGTCGAAGACTTCCACATTGCCGAATAAATCAATGATTCCATTGCCGTTCCCATTGACCACCCCAGCACTATCTGCCGCTCGCACATTCAATTGCTGCTGCAAATACAACTGATTGATGATGTCCCGGAACTTGTCCCCCAATCGCGCAGGTGTGTCGGTCACAGAGTACACAATCGGAATGTTTCCGAAATTCACCGCGCCCGTTCGTGTGAACTCCAACGTCACGCGATTCGCACCATCCGTTACATCCACCGTGCTGCGATCTGCGATCGTCAACCCCGGCAAGAACTCAACCGTCGTGCTGTACGATCCACGGTAATTCCTCGGTAAACTCGAAACGTTGTCGCCAACCCGAATCTCCATCTGGTAAACACCAGCCTTCGTCGAGAATGGCTCAGCATCCGTTACTAAAATCTCATAAGCCCCACGACGCAATTCTTCCGCGCCCAAGAAACTCACAAACGGATCACCCGTACCAACCGATCCTCGGGTCAAATCGGACAAGTCCGATCCAGACAACGGACCAGGCAAATCATCCACAATCGCGGTCCGCGTTCGTGTCGTCGGCGTTACAGGAATACCCGGTGTCGTCGGATCATTGTCATCGTCCCACAAAACCTGAATGTTCAATCGCTTGCGATTCAATCCATCCGCATAGTCGACATCAATAACCACCGGATAAGTCGACGCTGCACTCGGAGTACGAACATATTCGGATGCTAAATCACCTACCGTGAATCGATATCTGTTCGATCCGGCTGCCAATGTACCTGCAACACTGATCGCCCCCTTGTTCGTCAACTGTAGTGGGCCTAAATCCACGAGCGTAGCGGCTGCTCCAAACATCGCCGAATTCGCCTCACCGGTCAAAGGCGAATTATTCGGCATCCCGTTGACCTGAATTCCATTCGTCGCATAACGGATGTCCGCAAACTGCACTGTCGATCCACCAAACTCTTGCTGATCTCGCAGTCGCACTTGGACACTATACGAACCCGATGTAATCCCCGCTGCCGAATTGTCGATGTTCGTACTCTTGCTACGCACTCGGAAGAAATACGTACTCGGTGCACCCGCAACACCAGGCAACAACATCCGCAAGCCCGCATCCAACGGATTGGTCGTGCCGTCTTCCTTGAGCAACCCAGACGCATTCCGCCGCGCTGTACTGCGTGTACGCTGAACAATCGAGTTCACATGGTCCGGATTGACCGACGGATCCTTGTAAATCAACGAAGGATTCAATTGCTCTGCGGTGCTGTCGTCAGAACGTGCCAACAACTCACCGTTCGCATTGAGTATCTCTATGACCGTATCCAACGTTAACTCGGTGTGGTCCACGTCGAACCATACTTCTGTTCCCGCAGTTCCCGTGAAACTGTAAATGTCTTGATCCGCTGGCTCACTAAGCACCCCCTGCAAAGTGAATCCCAAAACCAAGTTTTCATCGGTCGTCGAAGTGTTCGGAGCTAACGCGCCAAGAAACTGAGCCGTAAGGACAGAATCATTGATTCCCGGTGCAATCGACGTGGGAGATTCTGTCTCCAATACCGTGATCACGTTCCGATCGTTGCTGAACGAATCAAACAACAAACTCCTCCAGTCCGCAGGACGTGGAACACTCGCAATACCATCGTTGTTCGTGTCCGTCTGAGGTCGACCATCCGGTTGCGTTCCTGCTCCTACCGAGTCGTCCCGTAGACTCGTCAAAACAACCGGGAATCCAGGTGTACCCAAGACTTGAATGGTCCCACCAACCCGATCAGAAATACCCGAAAATTTACCAGTCGCTGTAAAACCAGTACCTCGCTCTTGGTCAAAGTTCGATCCCTGACCTTCCATCTTGACCACCAACGACTCGTTGACGGCACTCTGCAATCGCAATCCACCCGCGTGAACCAAGTTGCCAACCGTCACCGAATCGAACAACACGTGCACAATGTCCGTGTCATCCCATACGCTTTCAGTCGTCAACGAATTGCGTTGAAGATCGCGAACCGCAAGATTGTCTTCATCGCGATCGTTCGTTGATGCATCCGCTCGGATTTCTAATCCATTGATGCTGTTGTTGAACAATCGATTACCACGGAACAACGGCCCCCGATTCGCATCCAACGTCTTGATGCGACTCGCTGTGCCCGATTGACGACCCGTATCCCCCCGCAACTCTGCATCCATCGAATTCACGTCGATCGTAATCGCAGTGCCAGTGTTGTTCTGGAATACGTTATTCACGAAAATCGGCTGTGCTCCGCGAACGAATACCGTCGACCCTCGACTGTTGTTGTTACCAAACGGATAGTTTTCATTGGCAGGTCGACCCAATCGGTCAATTGGACCCTGACCACCCATCCCATTGCCGTTGTTCTCAAATACCGTATTCGCAACCCGCGCATCGGCTTGCTGTAACTCCAATGGACTGAACGCCTTAAACGTACCTTCCAATCGCGAGATACCACCCGCGTAAGCCACCACGGCATTATCCAAGCTAACGAACGAACCCGGCGAAGCGTATACACCACTCCAATCGCGTTCCTTCGCATCCAGCGATCCATTCAACCCGTTGTTGTTCGTGTCAAACGTTCCTCCAATACCAAATCGATCGTCTTGCTTGCTCGTAAAGACCACTCGGCTTCCATCGACTCCCTCAGAAAGCAATTGAGTGCTATGCCCAAGCTCAATACGGGCACCCTCAAGCTTGATGATTGCACCCGGATCAATCGACAACGATGCATCCAATCGAGGCCGCACGTTACCCGAAGTCTCAACACTCAACGTACCGGTCAACGAACTCGTTCCATTATCCAAATACGTCGTCACCGAAGGATCACGTATGTCCGCAATCAAGGTGTAAGGAGTAACACCATTCAACGCACTGCGATAGATCCGCCGTCCAACATAACCAGTCTGAACTCCCGGCAACGAAGCCAATCGCAACGAGCGACTTGCCGGCAACGTTCCTGCCGCTGGCAACGTCGTACCCGATTGCGTTGCATTCGAAACCAAACTCTCACGCCCCATCGCATCCACCATCACGATGCGATAGTTAAATGTTCCAATCGGCAACGTTCCTCCAGCTACCGTCGATACAACAACGCCGCTGACCACCGGACGATCTCGCAACAACGTTGCTTGTGCATCCGAAACATCCGCCAAAATGGTCCCACGGTCAGTGTAACTTGTGGTTGTCCCATCCAATTCCGCAACCAATCGGTAAGCACCACCGACCGAATCCGATCGATACAGACGACGACCGACATATTCACCACTAACCCCAGGCAATCCGATCAATCGAATCGCTGTTTGCCCAGGTACCAATGACAATCGTTGTGTGGCTTCCGATGGAGGCGTCTCATAGCCATTCTTGTCAACAAACGTCAACTTGTACTGATAATCTCCCGGCGTCATCGAACCACCGAGCGACGGTGCCAACGATATCAAATTCGATGCCACTACGGTCGCGTCCAAGACGCCACCACCAGGATTGCCTTGAACCAAAATGTTCTCGGTAATCACGTGGACTATATCCGTGTCATTAAACCGACCAGGAACCGTAAGCTGCTTGAGCTCTCCACCCGCCGGCGTCGATACCTTCACAAACAAACCATTGATCGAATTGTTGATCAAAACGTTGTCGTGAATCTCCGGACCAACTCGATCGTAATCCGGTGTAAACGAACCCTTACGCTGGTACTTGTGATCGCTAAAGAGCGTCTCCTCAAAACTATCCGGCGTCGCACTCATCGCCGAATCAGCAGAGTTCGTAATGCGATTGAAAGTTACCGTCGGACGCATGTCCGCAATCTGAATCGCATTGACGGTCTGCTGAACCGAGTCGATCACCACCGCACTCGACCCACCATAACGAATGTCCGCCTGATTTACGTACTGACGGAAGATTCCCTCGTCCTCCAAATCAAACCGACCCACTCCCTTGTCCAAGTCCCTTTTGAAGACCAACCCACCCCAATCTCCAGGAGAAGGAACAGTCGTCGGTGCATAGTTGTCCAACCCAAGCGACTCGTCGAGCCACGAAGTAAAGAACACACTTCCCGTCGCAACCTTGCCATCCACTCCACGAATCGCGTTCCCGCTGCGATCCAACAAACTCGGTGTTCCCAAGACTTGCAGTGCACCGCCAGAACGGTCTACACCCAACGTCGAACTTCCCACCCCAATACGCGAGCGGCGCATCTTGAAGACCGCACCCGCATCAACCATCACCGTCACACCCTTCGGTACGTCCATCGTGGAACCATCCGAAAGCACCGATCCGGCTAACACGCCAAAGCCAATTTCGTAAGCGAAGTTATCATTCGCAGTTTCCAATCGCCCGTCCGCGCCACCATTCCCCACAATCCGAATGATGTCGCCAGGCACCGATGCAGCAAAAGCATTAGGTACCCCTGTCCCAGAGATGTTATTGAAAGGCTTCGACAACGATCCATCCGCATTCGGCCCTGCTGACTTGTCGACGAAAATCGTCTTGCCAATCAAATCAATCGCCGTCAAACCATTGGACAACTGGACCAATCGCTCTCCCTTGAGCGTCAAACGTGCGCCGTTGACCGAC
>JBIJCS010000484.1:0-3878 GCA_044344575.1 Pirellula sp.
AAGATGTCATCGACAACGCTGGTCGCGCTTTCATGGGCCTCTCCATCGGTTGCGCTCGATGCCATGATCATAAATACGATCCCGTCACCGCAGAAGATTACTACGCACTCTACGGAATCTTCGATAGCTGCCGCTTCTCGTTCCCAGGTTGCGAACCAAAAGGGCAACCCAAAGACATGGTGCCACTCCTCACACAAACCGAAATCGATCAACTTCTCGCTCCCTACCTCGCAAAAAAACAACGACTCGACCAAGCCGCCGAAGAGCGCCGCACTGCCACCGAATCACACCGAAAACAATTCGCTGAATTAGCCGCCATCACACCAAACGTCGTCGCGGAATCGAATGTTGCAGAAGGTGCAACCGTACCTTTTGAAGCAGAACTCTCGATTCGAAAAGGAGAAGCACTTCTACTATCCATTTCTCCGAACGGAAATTACGGTGCAGATACCACCAAAGTGCAATGGGAAATCACCGAAGTATCCTCTGGAACTTCTCCTGCAGCGAATGAGAACAAACCCAAGTCGTGGAATGTCAACGAACTACTCGATGACTTGCTCGTGTCGAACCCAAGACCATCGACACACCAAGCCCACTGGTGCTTGATCGATACCACCGCAAACACTTTTCTTGTCGATCGAAAACCAAAGGTCCAAGGAAACGATGCTCTGGCAGCCTGGGAAGCTCAAGCCCCTCCCTCTGTCCTCGTAAACACATCAGACCAACCCGTTACCGTATGGACAAACCTACCCCCAAAGTCCGTCTTCGTACACCCAGGACCCGAACACTCCGTCGGTATCGCTTGGACTTCCCCAATCAACGCAAAAATCAAAATCATCGGTAATGTCTCCGACGCGCACCCAAGCGGCGGAGATGGCGTCTCCTTCCGCTTAACCCACTTCCCATCACCCCAAATTTCCGATGCGTTGTTGCAATTAGGCCAAGCCTCTGAACCGCTCGAAAAAATAGAACCAACGCCCTCGATACCCGTCGCTTACGCCGTCGCAGAAGCACAAGCAAAAAATGCAAAATTACACTTGCGAGGTGATCCCGAAAAACTCGGCGACGAAATCCCCCGACGCTGGCTTGGGATCTTCGGTGCACAAACGATCGCTGAGAATGGCGAGAGCGGACGAAAAGATCTCGCAGAGTGGATTGCAACTTCACCCCTGACCGCTCGTGTCATCGTCAATCGCGTCTGGCAATGGCATTTCGGAAAAGGAATCGTCCCCTCTGCAAACGACTTCGGCGCACGAGGTGATTCTCCATCTCACCCCCAACTCCTCGAACATCTCACCACGGAATTCGTACGCAGCGGATATAGCCTAAAAACCCTACACCGCTGGATTCTGCTCTCCGATACTTACCGCCGCGCAAGCCAAACTCCGAATGATGCCGATCCAGAAAACAAATGGCTAAGCCACTTCTCACGCCGAAGACTCTCAGCCGAAGAAATGCGAGACAGCTTGCTCGCCGCCTCCCAATCCCTCGACCTGACCTTTCCCGAACAACACCCTTTCCCCCCTGAATCATCCTGGACGTTCACACAACACGATCCATTCAATGCGGTGTACGACTCCAACCACCGCACAGCCTTCCAAATGGTACAACGCCAAAGACGTCACCCATTTCTCGCTACCTTCGATGGCGCTGATCCCAACGGCACGACCCCCTCAAGACAATCCACAACCGTGCCAACCCAAGCCCTCTACTTCATGAACGATCCTTTCTTCCATGCACAAGCAAACCGAATCGCGACTCGATTGGTCGGTGCCCATTCCTCAACACTCGATCGAACCAATGAACTGTACCGCATCCTGCTCCAACGCGATGCCACTTCGGAGGAAACCCAACGAATCTCAGAGTTCCTCACGAAATATCCTGGAACGGAATCGCAGCAATGGGCAGCCATAACCCGCGTTCTACTCGCAAGCAACGAATTCCTTCACATCGACTAGCCCAAAACAAAAACTGATGCATATGAACCGCTCAATGAAAACTCTATCGCATCCTCGACGCGCATGGCTGCAATCCGCGATTGCTAACTCCATGCTCCTCCCCGCTCTGATGCAACAACTGCTCGCACACAGCGGTGATCCACTTGCACCTAAATCCTCACACTTCCCCGCAAAAGCCAAAAATGTCATCTTCCTGTTTATGACCGGAGGCGTCTCCCACGTCGATACCTGGGACCCTAAACCCGAATTGATCAACGGGCACGGAAAAGAAATCAAAGCCGACCACCCAGAAATCAAAGATAGACCAGGCTACGAGAGAATCTTCCTCAAACGCCCACAATGGGATTTTCAAAAACATGGCGAATGCGGCACGGAGGTAAGTTCCCTATTCCCTCACATGGCATCCTGCGTCGATGAGTTGGCACTCATCCGCTCCATGCACACTTCACACTCCAACCATTACAACGCTACCCTTGGAATGCACACCGGTTCCTTTGCCCAGTCTCGCCCCAGCATCGGCTCCTGGGTAACCTATGGACTCGGAACCCTCAATCAAAACCTGCCCGGTTTTGTCGTGATCGCACCACGACAAACCTACGCTGGTACCCAAGTCTACGCCAATGACTTCCTGCCAGGTGCCTACCAAGGCACCCTGGTTATCCCAGGCGCCGATCCCGTCGCCAACATCACACCCCGACTCCCCGCCGACCAACAACGCCTCGAACTCGATCTACTCGAACAACAAAATCGCGACCACCTCACCCTGCGACAACACGATCCAATCCTTCAAGCCCGACTGCAAACCTTCCAAACCGCCTTCGGTATGCAAATGGAAGTCCCAGAAGCCTTCGATTTTCAAAACGAATCCGATGCAACGTTGCAAAGCTACGGCTTGCAACGCAATCAAACTACCGGGTTCGGTTGGCAATGCCTCGCCGCAAGAAGACTCATCCAACGCGGCGTTCGCTTCGTCGAACTTATCGATACCGGATCCTCCGGTAACTGGGATGCACACGGAGATATGATGACGCATGAACCACTCGCGAAAAATGTCGACCAACCCATCGCCGCTCTTCTCAAAGACCTAAAACATACCGGCCTGCTCGAAGAAACGCTCGTCGTCTGGACGACGGAATTCGGGAGAACTCCTTTCAATAACACCGCTGACGCAAAAGGACGCGAACACCACCCTTGGGCCTTCAGCTCCTGGCTCGCAGGTGCCGGCGTGCGAAAAGGAGTCGTTCACGGCTCTACCGATGAAATCGGCCTTCGCGCAGCCGATCAACCGGTTCACGTCCGAGATTTCCACGCTACCATCCTGCACCTACTAGGCTTCGACCACCAACGACTCACCTTCCCTCACGGTGGGCTCGATCAACGACTGACCGGAGTCGAAGAAGCCCATGTGGTCAAAGCTCTACTGGCGTAACTTCCAACACCAAAAACCCGTTCCAGCGAAGCCACACGCACCGCCCCCAAAAACACGCAATCACTGCACACAATAACAGTGAAACCAACCCGACGGATCAAAGCTACTACCCACTGTTCCTATCTGACATAGACTCAATGCAACCCCACCCGTTTCCGCGATGTCCAAACCCATGGATAGATCGGGATACTCAAGCGGAGAATACCCAGGGATGCTCTGAGCGCGAACCGATATCCAGAATCGCAACTCCACTCTCGTCCGAATCACCATAGAAAAAACATCGGATGACAACCGCCCAACCGACTCGCGATCCTTCTTGGTCTGAGACCTAACAATCGGCTCTCCCATCGCCATCGATTCCTGCACTCCCCCCCGAGAATCCAAGGGATGCACAAAGCGATACGCAGAGCAGTACTGATCCCACTCGCGCCAATCCCTGCGATGCCGCGTATTGACCCTCCAGTCCATACGCACCTCGCCCCCCTCAGGCC
>JBIJCS010000045.1:0-14655 GCA_044344575.1 Pirellula sp.
TCGATACTTGTCTTCGATCAAGTCTTGGTGGATGGCAGGAGGCTTGGTATTGGGCATTTCGAGAAAGCTGGTTACACCTCCTGCGGCGCATGCGCGACTTGCTGTACCGAGGTCTTCTTTATGGGTGAGTCCTGGTTCGCGAAAGTGGACTTGGTCGTCAATCAGTCCAGGGAATAGAACCAATCCATCCGCTTGGATTACCTCTTCTGCGGACGTATTGTCTGCTGCATCGACACTTGCAATTTTACCTGCTTCGAGCAGCACATTTGTTTGCACTGTCTTTTCTGGTAGGACGACCAAGGCACCACGGATAAGAGTCTTTTTTGAAACGGCTGAGTGATTCATCGATCTATTGTCTCCGTTTCCGAGTTCACATCGGAATAAATTGGTGAGTGGGGGCTGATGCACTGGCAACATCGCATTGGATGTTTGGTCGCAGCGATTTGCGTCATCTTTAGGTCTATGCTCCATCGTAACCGATGCCGTGTGGTCGCGTAATTTCAAGTTGGAAAACGGATAATTCGGGCCAATTCCGGTGGCTTCGATGTCGCGTTGGCGGTGCAAGTATTGGTCAAATCCTTTAAAATTGCGACAGGTGTCGCATGGGGGTTACAGTCGTTATCCAGCGACGGCAAAAATGGTCCGATGGTTCTAGGCGCGATTGCTTTTGATTATGAAACACTTCACTGCATTGGCTTTGTTTCCTCGATGGTTTGCGGTTTTTGCTAGGGGGCTGACGGGGACTTCGATGGGGTTAGGGATTGGGGTGTGTGCATCGGGTAGAGTCCTGCTTGGTGTCGGATACCTTGCGATGCTGTTGACTGCGATGAGCCAGCGGGGCGATGCGCAAGACATTGATCCGCAGGATATTCGCGGGTGGAGCAATCGGGTGGAGCAAGCGTTGCGGGATGGCAAGAGCGACGAGGCGTTGAAGGAGATCAATCAAGCGATTGAGAAGCTACCGAGCAACTCGCAGCTATATTTAGTTAGGGGGTCTTTGTTGTTCCGCAGTGGTAAGGTCAACGAATCGTTGCCGGATTTCGACAAAGTGATTGAATTGGATCCGCCGCTAAAGCCTTATTTGTGGCAGCGAGGGATCGCTTTGTATTATGCGGAGAAGTATCAAGAGGGACTCGATCAATTCACCGTGCATCGCGAAGTGAATCCGAACGACGTTGAAAATGCTTTCTGGCATTTTTTGTGCAATGCCAAGCTCAAGGATGTGGCCACGGCGCAGAAGGAAGTGTTGTTATCTGGCCGCGATCAGCGAGTTCCGATGATGCAAGTTCAAGACATGATCCAAGGGAAGGCGACACCTGAGCAAGTCATTGCAGCTTCGGAAAAAAATCGCAAGACGCTTGATGGAGCTGATTATGATCGATTTTACGGTTATCTCTATGTTGGCTTATATTACGACGCCCTTGGCTTTTCGGACAAAGCGTTGGCTTGGATGGAGAAGTGTGTTGCTCAAGATATCAAAGGGTACATGGGGGATGTTGCCAGGGTTCATCTCGATATTTTGAAGAAAGGTCCAAAAGCTGGTTCTGGTCCAGATGTGGCGGAGGGGCAGTACAAAAAAGGAGAGTGGAACTCGTTGTTCAATGGGAAGGATCTTGCTGGCTGGACTCCGAAAATCCGTGGCTTTGCGCTCGGAGAGAATTATGGAAATACATTCCGCGTACAGGATGGGATGATTCAGGTTCGTTATGACGGTTACGAACAATTTCAGGAGCGGTTTGGGCACTTGTTCTACCAACACACATTTTCCAAGTATCGTTTGCGAATCGAATACCGCTTTGTAGGTGAGCAAGCCAAAGGTGGGCCGGGTTGGGCCATTCGCAACAGTGGAGTGATGTTGCATGGGCAGAAGCCTGAGACGATGACGGTAGACCAAGATTTTCCGTGTTCGATTGAAGTGCAGTTTTTAGGTGGTGACGGCAAGAATCCTCGCACGACATTGAACTTGTGTAGTCCAGGTACAAACGTCGAGATGCAAGGTAAGTTGTTTACGCAGCATTGTACGAATTCCAAGTCGAAGACCTATCATGGGGAGCAGTGGGTTACTGCAGAAATTGAGGTGTTGGGTAATGAAGTCATCCGGCATTGGGTGGATGGGGAAGTTGTTTTGGAGTACCAACGGCCGCAGTTAGACCCTAAAGATGGCAATGCGCAACGCATCATCGTCAATGATCAATTGCAATTAGATCGCGGAACGATATCACTTCAGTCGGAGAGTCATCCCATCGACTTCCGAAAAGTCGAAATTATGCCGCTTGAGTAATGCTCTAACCGTCCTGACGTTTTTTCGTCAAAGAACTTATGCCACTGCAATTCGCCAATCGGTTCATTCATCAACTTCCTGGCGATCCGGCGGAGCCGATATCGGAATGGACAACGCAGGAATTTGCGAGGGCGAGGCAGCCGCGTCAAGTTCGCGGTGCTTGTTACTCCCGTGCTTGGCCCGTTGTACCGAGTGCCCCGAGCTTGTTGTGTGTTGCTACGGAAGTTTCGGATTTGCTTGGATTGAGCCATGAGGAAACGCAATCGACATGGTTTCTCGACGCTTTCTCCGGAAAGAAGTTATTACCGCAGATGCAGCCATTTGCGATGTGTTATGGGGGGCATCAATTTGGGCATTGGGCGGGTCAACTTGGAGATGGCCGAGCGATCAACTTAGGGGAGGTTCTCTCGCCGGCGGGAGATCGGTGGATGTTGCAGCTCAAGGGTGCTGGCCCGACGGCTTATTCGAGGACGGCTGATGGATTCGCGGTGTTGCGATCGAGCGTCCGGGAGTTTCTCTGTAGTGAAGCGATGTTTCATTTGGGGGTACCGACGACTCGGGCGTTGTGTTTAATCGGCACGGGGGATTTGGTCGTCAGGGATATGTTTTACGATGGACGACCGAGGAGGGAACCGGGCGCGATTGTCTGCAGAGTAGCGCCGAGTTTTGTCCGTTTTGGAAACTTTGAGATTTTTTCTGCGAGGAATGAAATTGAGAATCTCAATAGGTTGGTTGATTATGTGATCCGGACTGACTTTCCCGAGTTGATTGCCGAAGAGCAGATCAGCGATGGTGGTGTAGATCAAGCGACGAAGGTGGCATGGTTCCATGAGGTTTGTCGGCGAACTGCATTGATGATCGTCGCATGGATGCGGGTCGGATTTGTGCATGGGGTCATGAATACGGACAACATGTCGATCTTGGGTTTGACCATTGACTACGGACCGTATGGCTGGTTAGAGGACTATGATCCGTCTTGGACACCGAACACGACGGATGCAGAGGGAAGGCGTTATTGTTACGGGCAGCAGCCTCAGATTGCCTATTGGAATCTTGCGCAGTTAGCGAATGCACTTCAAGGGTGTGTGGAAGATACTGCTGCGTTGGAAAGTGGGCTTAAATTCTATGTTGATACCATGCGAACGCATTGGCAGCAGTCGATGGCTCAGAAGCTAGGTTTTGAAAATTGGCAAGAGAGTGAAGATAGTCCATTGGTGGAGGGGCTATTCACTGTTTTACGTTCGGCTGAGATCGACATGACTTGGTTTTATCGTTTGCTGGGGGATTGGGAGGGAGATCGAGTTTGGGGCGTTGGAGGCAGTGAAGGGGATCGAAGGAAATCGGCAATGTTCCATTTTCGTTCGGCGTTCTATCGAGAGGACGAGCAGAGCGATCGAGTGGCGATGGAGTTCGTAGGATGGCTAGATCGTTATTCGCAGCGATTGGAGAGGCAATCGATTTCAGCACCGGAGCGTAAATGGAGAATGTCGAGGGTGAATCCCAAATTTGTGCTGCGGAATTACCTTGCACAAAGGGCTATTGAAACAGCGGAAGCTGGGGATCCGACAGAGATCGAAAGGTTATTGGATGTAATGCGTCGGCCTTATGATGATCAACCGGGAAGAGAGGCTTATGCGGAGAAGCGTCCCGAGTGGGCGAGAGATAAACCAGGTTGTTCGACGCTATCGTGTAGTTCGTGAGTCGTTCTCAGGTCGTTCTTTACGGATTAGGTCTTTATCATGCTGTTCCCTTCTGTCGTTGCAAGCGTGGTTTCTGGGCGAGCATCAGTCATCGTGCGTTGGTTGTGCTCCTTGTTCATCGTTATGTCGATTGAGTGTTCGCGATTGAGGGTTGGGGAGGTCAACGCCCAGCAAGCAGCGGAATCGACGAGACGTCCGAATGTGTTGTTTATTCTGGTCGACGACCAATCTCCTTGGGACTTGAAAATCTATAATCCGGGTAGTTCGCTGGATTCACCAAACCTAGATCGGCTCGCACGAGAAGGGATGGTGCTCGACGGTGCATACCACATGGGATCTTTTTCTGGTGCGGTATGTACTCCGTCGCGGCACATGATTATGTCTGGTCGAACGCTGTGGCATTTGCCGATTTCTCCCATGGCGAAGAAGAAGGGATTATGTCCTGAAAATTTGGAAGAGCAGACGCTACCGGCTGTTTTTCGCAGAGCAGGTTACTTAACCATGCGGACTTGCAAGGAGGGGAACAGTTACGAGGGGGCGAATAAGCAGTTTGAAATTCGACATGATGCGACGAAACGTGGTGGGACAGCGGAGTCGGGGAGTGCATGGCATGCTGACCGAGTGCTAGATTTTCTCGATACCTATGAGAAAAAAATTGTTCAATCCGAATTGAATGGTGGGACGAGAGAAGAGGTAGAGCCTTTTTTGATCTATTTTGGTTTCTCGCATCCTCATGATGTACGGGACGGTACGCCTGAGTTGCTTGCGAAGTATGGTGCGATCAATCATCGCGATCGCGAGACGGTTCCGCCAGCGAATTCAGATCAGCCTCAGTTACCAGAGAACTACTTGCCCAAGCATCCTTTTCCGCACGGGCATCCGGGTTTACGCGACGAGGTGGATGTAGAAGGGGTCTGGGAGCGACGCGATGAGCAGACGATTCGCAATGAGCTTGGGCGCGAGTTCGCTTGTAGCGAGAATATCGATCAACAGATCGGACGCGTTCTCGATCGCTTGGAGCAGCTTGGTCAGTTAGAAAACACGTTGGTGATCTATACTGCGGATCATGGTATGGCGATTGGAAGGCACGGACTACAGGGAAAGCAGAATCTTTATCAGCACACATGGCGAGTACCGATGATTGCCCGTGGGCCTGGCATTCCTGCTGGAACGCGTGCGGCGGGAAACGTTTATCTGCTTGATCTTCTTGCGACCCTCTGTGAGTATTCTCGAGTACCGGTACCGGAGAGCAATGAAGGAACAAGTTTTTGCGATGTGTTGCGAGGAAAGAAACCTCAAATTCGCGAGGTGCTTTATGGTGTATACAACGGGGGTAGTAAGCCTGGTCAACGCAGTGTGAAGCAAGGGGACTGGAAACTGATTGAATGGGATGTACTCGATGGAAAGGTTCGGCGCACGCAGTTGTTCAATCTGCGCGATAATCCACTGGAATTGCTCGCGGAACATCAGGGGGAAGACGTTCGTCGGTTGACCGGTCATACTCCGGATAAGGAGCAGATCAATTTGGCAGACGATCCGCGTTATGCGGAGAAGCTCAAGGAAATGCGAGGACTGTTGCAGAGTGAAATGCAACGCTTGGATGATCCTTGGAAGTTGTGGTACCAGCAGTGAGCGTTGGTTTTGCCTGTTCGCAAGCGGTGCTTAAGGTCGGCGTAAGCGTTCGCCTTGTGCGAGTTTCATATCCTTGAGCGAGACGTTTTTTCGATCTTGGCAAGGCTCGACGACCAGGTGTAGAGATTTGTCCCCATTGCCTTGAAAGTATTCAAGTTTTACGGGGAGAAGTCCTGCCTGCAATCGAACGAGGCGACTGGCAGGGGTGGCGGGGTGGTTACCATCATGATCGATGAAGAGTTGATCATTGAGAAAGAGTTTGCTGCCATCGTCTGAAATAAGGACGATACGGTAGATACCTTCGGAGGGAATATCGAGAAAGCCAGTGAAGCGAATGGCAAAATTATCTTGGCGGTCTGGAGTAAGTTTGGGGATGTCGAGTGTATCGGTGGTTGCTTTGCGGGTTGCGACTAGATTGTCAAAGTTTGGAATTTGATTGAATTTGCCTTCGTAATACTCGTAGTTCCATCCCGCTGAGGTGGTTTGGGAGGGAGCTGAGGCTTGAGCAACGGTCGGGCTTGTTTTCCAAGTGATTTCCTCGACACCTTTTGCGTTCTGGAAGCGTATGTTCAGTTCATCGTGAAGGGGAAGTAGTTGTTCGAGGGATAGATACCAATCCACTGCGTCGCGTACTGGGAGCCCATTGATTTCTAGGATGGAGTCACCGGGCTGGATTATCGATGGAAACGAGGGGCTTATCGATTGGACTTGTGCGGTTTTTGCGAGCGGATCGATTTTAATTCCGGTGGATTTGCTGTAGATCAGTTCCGGTTCGAGCATTCGGTCGAAGAGTTCTCGAACGCGATCGATTGGAATAGCTAGGCCGATGTTTTGTTCGCCTTGGATTACGGCTGATACAACACCGATGACTTCGCCATCCATGTTGACCAGTGGCCCGCCGGAGTTGCCTTTGTTGCTGGCTGCATCGAATTGGATGAGTCGTCCGCGACGGTCGTTGGTGCGATTGGACATAATCATTGCGTTGGGGCCACCTTCAAGTACATCGACTGCGCTGATGATGCCTGAGGTGAAAGCCATACCGCGACCGCCCGGATTTCCGGCTACGACGATTGATTCACCAACGAGCGTATCTGCGCTGTGGCCGAGGGGAAGGAAGTCCCAGGAGGGCTTTTCGGGGAGTCGTACGAGCGCGATATCGGATTCCGGATATCGGGCAAGTACTTCGAATTTCATCGGTTTCTCATTACCACGCATTGCAAATCCTTCGGCATTAGGCAGGACATGGTTATTGGTCAGGATTATTCCGGAAGGATGGATAATAGTTCCGGAGCCGGACATGATTTGGTTCTCTGCGATTGGAGAGAACAGCGAGACGACAGCGGGGTCGATTTTGCGGATGATTTTTACGAGGGGAGTAACACGAGGAGAGTTTTCGGGGAGGGTGACCGCATTGAGGGTTGCTTCTTGAGCCTGTAAGCGGTTGTTTGACGCTTGAGATTGCCAGAAGGTGATCGTTGCGATGCCAGCGAGAGCGACGAGTGTTGGATTTGTGGATTGGAGTAGATTGCGTGCAGACCGGAGGATCATTGACATAGTCGTAGAGGTGGAAAAGAAGAGTTTGATTGGGCCGGAGACTCGCAGAAGGCGGCCTAGTTACTTCGTTGCCATTTCCGAAAGGGGCATATGTCGGTAGTAGGATTCAAGGCAGAGGATGGACAGTACGGTTGAGTAGAGGCGACCGCCTGCGGGACCGTGTGGGTCGCCATCGGGTGGCCAGCTTCCACGTTCTTTTCCGGACTTTATTTGAATTGCGGGGAGGGCGTCTTTCATGACATTGTTCCATTGTCGCCAGTTTGCGCCTCCGGCGTGGTGCAATGCGTTGGTGGCGTAGTACCAATAGTAGTAGTCACGGCCTTGGATTTCTTCGTTGATTTTCTTTTCGTTGAGAATTTTTCCACCGTCGGTGATTCGCGAGTCATCGGTTTTCCAGCCGAGGTACATCCGGCAGAGCATGCCTTCTGCGGTCATAGACTCTTTTGGGTTCGAGGTTGCTTGGTAGGCGTATTGTTCACCATCTTTATTGGGGCCGCGTAGACCACCTTTGCGTTGCACGGTGTCGAGGAAGTTGTGGATACGGTCCAAGCGATCGCTGGGGACATCGAGTCCGGCCATGCGAGCAGAGATGAGTGCCATTACATACCAGCCGGTAACGCTGGTATCGCCGACTTCTCTGGGTTGGTACCGCCACCCTCCTCCTTCGTCTTGGGCGCCAATTGCCCACTCGACGGCTTTTTCGGCAGGTTTTCGCAAGCGATCATCTTGGGTCATTCCGTAGAGTTCGCAGATGGCAATTGTCGCTTGGGCTTGCGAATAGGTTTTTTGGATACCTGTGGCTTTGGAAGCGAAATAGCCGTCGTCGTCTTGGGATTTGAGGAGGAAATTCAGACCGCGCAGAACGTTGGGTTGGTAAGTTCCTGTTTTGTGGGTGTGTCCGGCTCCCATGAAGGCGAGGAGGGCGAGGGCTGTAGCGGCGGGACGGTTTTCGGAGACACCCCCATCGCTGAAGGGTGTAACGAGGCTCCAGGAACCGTCGGCCATTTGATTTCGCTGGAGCCATTCGAGACCTAGGGCGACCGCAGCTTCGGTGACTTCGGTTCCACCGTAGGCTTTGAGCAGTGCGCCTTTCATGGTTCCAGAGCGGCCGGTAAGTCCTTTTGTGATGGAGAAGTCGGGCGTTGCCGTTTCGAGTCCGATGTCGGTCAGATCTGGGGTGATGGTAGCGATATCAGCGGCGGTCAGTGCGAGATCTTCGGCTGCCTCGCCTTCGTTCTCACCGAGCATGGAGTCTGATTCTGAGATATTGAACGAGGTGAGTGCATCGCCTTCTCCGCCGGCATCGGATTGCCCTAGGAACAGGACGAGGGACTTGGCGACTTCGTTGCGCAAGGGAACGAGAGCAAGCATTAGGATGATTGCAATATGGATCATTGTGCTAATGAGCCAGCTTGGTGCATCCCGCAAAAAATTCGGGAGTAGGCGTTGGGGTTGTTCTGAGGGTTCGTCGAGTTCTTCGGGAGGAGGGGGTGGTGGGGGTTCGAAGCGGTTGATTGGGTTTGCGGGAGGAGGCTGTTTTTTCGGTGGTGGAGGTGGTGGCGGTGGGGGGATTGATGGGGATGTGCTAGGCGCAGGTAGGGGGGGGCGAGCGGAATCGCTCGGTGGATTGGGTGGTGGTGGATTGAAGGGGTCTAGGGGGCCGGCCAAGAGGGGGTTCCGTGGCGAATAGTTGGATGGTGAGTTGGTGAAGCGAAGCTGGAGGCTTGTGCGTTTTCTTTGACGAACACGGAGCCTTCGGTGGGATTATACACATTGTGCGCGATGGGGGCGAAACGAAAACACCCTTCGGGTCATCCGAGTAGAGACTCGGAGTTGACCCGAAGGGTGTCGTGTATCAAGGCCGACTGCGAGGTGCAGCGGGGGGCAACGGATTACGAGCGGTTATCTTTCGACGCGCGAACATCGGAAGGCTGAATTTGGTTTGCCTTGCGGTTTTCACGCTTGATTGCTTCGTAAACTTCTTGTCGGTGGACAGGAATGTCGTTGGGGGCTTCGATACCAAGCCGCACTTTATCCCCACGAATGTCCACGATCGTGACCACAACGTCGTCTCCGATCATGATGCTTTCGTCTCGGTGTCGCGAGAGCACGAGCATTGGAGGCTCCTTTTCACTCTGGGTTGCATCCACTGCAACAGGCTTGGGGCAAAAAAACTAAAACACCAAGCGAGGCCGAGGACCGTGCTTGGAACGATCGTTGGTATCGGAAGGTGATTGGATTTGATCCAAGGTTTACGGCGGACTTCCGAGCAAATGACGTCTATCTACTTTGCCGGTTTTACTGGCATTGTCCGTCTGCGACGGATATGAGGACAATGTCCGTTCAAGCATGACGGTTTATCTATCCCTCAAGGCTTATGCAGAAGTCAGACGAAGAACAACGGCACACTTCACCGAACAATGGCACACTTCACCGCGAGTGACGATTGATGGAGTTCGCAGTGGGGTGCTTATCATCGCATTCAAGAATCTCAGCTAGAAGTCTTACCCGTGAAACGCCGAATCCCTTCTTTTCGTCCGTTGGTATCGAATGCAAATGATACCGCTGGGAAAACAGAACCTGCATCGTTGGACGTTACCGACGTTTTTCATCAATGTATGGAAGCATTTACGAGGGCGACGAATTGGGGGGTTGTTCCGATTGAATCGAAGCGTCGGTATCCGTGTCGGCTTGTGGACAACATTGTCACAGAGGGGGCTGATGATGCTGGGTTTTGGGAAGAGTTGCCCCATGTCACGATGGAGCGAGCTCAGGGGTTGCTGCGAGCGATTGAGGGAATGGTTGCTCGATTGGAGCGAACGGAGCGGGCTTTATCGGATCGCGAGGCGGAGTTAGCCACGCAGGTATTGATGGCGAATTGTTGGAGTGGGGTTGGAGAGTTATCCGCTAGGCTCGAGGGTGTGTTGGAGAGTACCGCGCGTTCGATTGGAGCGGTAGCCTCGGCGATGTATTTGCTTGACGAAGGGACTCGGAATCTGAAGATGCGAGCTTGTTTTGGATTACCGAAGTCTAGGTTGGTACAACCTGCAAGGGATTTACGAAGTTCGATGGCGGACTTGGAGTCGTTGCTTGGGAATGCTGTCTTGCTCAATGATTTGAATGCGGCACAGGAGTGGTATAGTCCTGAGGCTTATCGGTCGGCGATTGTGGTTCCGATTGGAACCGAGACGATGCCGCATGGAACGGTGTGGTTTTGGAGCGATCATGCGCGCAGTTATCAGCCGCATGAGATTGAGGTGGCGAACTTGGCCGCCGGTCGATTGATGTCGGAGATTGAGCACGCGTTTCTCGGAGGTGAGGTCGTCGAGGGGAGGAATTTGATCAAGCGGGTTGTCGAAGGTAGCGAAAGTTTTAGCTCCATGTTGCCGGATCGTCAGGTATTGCATGAAGACTATGATTTAGGGGGATGGTCGCAGCAACAGGGGGCGATGGGTGGGGCCTTTCATCATTGGAGTTTAACGACGGAGGGGAAATTGTTGGTTGCAGCGGGGGCGGCACAATCGAGCCACGTGGGTGGAGGAGTTGTTGCTGCGAGTGGCTTGGCTCTCTTGCGTGCGTTGGGGGATCGCGGCGGGGCTCTGAAGCAAATTTTTCAGCAACTTAACGAGCAGCATGCTAGTACAGGCGAAACCGGTTGGCATTTGAATTTGGCTGCGCTACAACTCAATCCTATTGCTGGAACCGGCTTGGCTTGTTCTGCAGGAGATCAGCATTGGGTGGTATTATCCGAGCGGGGGATTCGGCATGTGGGTAGCAGTTTACCGCGATTAGGGAGCGAGTTGGATCAAGTTTATTTACCTGGTCGTTTCGTGTTGCAACCTGGTGAGATGCTTGTTTCTTTTTCGGGAAGGCTGTTTCGCAACGGCGGATTGGAGCTGGGGGAACACGGGGTGGGGGCGGGAGTTTCGGTGGGGAGTCGCGGGGGGATTCCTAGTGAGGGAACTGGGTTGGACATAGGAAAGATGTTTCGATTTCTGCTAGACTGGCGAGAAGAGCCAGCCCAGGATTTGGCGAATAGTGTTGCGGAGCAATTACCTTTGTTGGATGCGACGGATGCAGAGCCTGGTGATCGTTCATTTGTTGTGCTGAAGAGTCTTCGTTCACGTTAGACGGGCGGGATTCAGAAGCTTCGTTGTCTCCCCGCGATTTGATGGTTCCATGCATTGATTGCTTCAGCTTTGTTGTTTCAGAACCGAGGTTCATCCTTTGGGATCGTTCAAAGACTTTTGGCGAGTCTTGCTTGTGCGCTGTTCATCGTGCACGAAGGGGCCATGGAGCGGGTGGGTGGTCAGGAGGTTCAGGATGTCGCGGATCATGATGTCGCGGTTCATGATATCGAAGCCGTGCGTACGTTTTTGACAAAGTACTGTCAGGATTGTCATCAGGGTGAGAACGCGGATGCGAAGTTCGACATCACCGAGTATTACGACGCTCGAGTGATTTCTGAGCGATTGGAGGGTTGGGAGTTTGCGTTATCGCGTATCGAGCAGGGAGACATGCCTCCGGCGGAAGCTGGCAACACGCCGAGTGTTGACGAGGTGACTTGGTTGGTCGGATGGTCGCGTGCCTTTCGGCGTTCCGAGGCTGAGCGTAAGCGTTGGGATCCTGGTCCGACGAGTATGCGAAGACTTACGCATGCGGAGTACAATCACAGTATCAGGGATTTGACGGGAGTTGCGATCGATCCGGCGTTGAGTTTTCCGATTGATCCTGCGAATGAGGCGGGGTTTGACAATTCCGCTAGGACACTTGTGTTATCCCCGGCCTTAGTGGGCAAGTATTTAGATGGTGCGAGGCAGGTCGCGAGTCATCTGATTTTGCAGACGGATGGTATTCGTTTCGCTCCATATCCGGTGGTCAGTGAGACGGACCGTGACAAGTTCTACGTCCAACGGATTGTTGATTTTTATAGACGGCAACCGACGGAGTTATGGCGTTATTTTTTTGCGGTGAGCAAGATTGAGGTGCGGATAGGCGAAGGGGATTCGCTCGACCTAGCGTGCGTAGGGGTTGCGGATAGCGAGGGTCTAAGTTCCAAGTATTTGCGGATGATCGCTGAGCGTGTGTTGGGTTTGGGATCGGGTAATTATCTTGTAGGTCCTTGGGCTCAGGTACGTGAGCAGTACAAGGGGACGATCTCACAGGAGTTGGATGAAGATCGTCGCAGGGGGGCTTGTGAGGCACTTGCTCAATGGATTGCTGAGGTGCGTGGGCCGATGAGTCCGCAGCGATCGATGATGCGAGGTCCGAAGGATTTGCATCAAGGGACGCAGTCGTTGATTCTTTGGTACAACCGGCAATTGGCAGACGATCGCCTTGCGTGTCGCGAAGATTTGTTTGATTCGGTGCAGCGAGGATTATTGGTTGGCGAAGACGCGGAGCGGATCGATGGGAACATCGATGCGATGAGGGAGGCTTATCGCGATTTTTGTTCGGTGGTACCGAATGCGTTTTATGTTGCCGAGCGTGGTCGTCCTTATGCGAGGGAGGAGAAGCAAGAGGCAGCGGGGCGTTTGCTCAGTGCTGGTTTTCACAGCATGATGGGGTACTACCGAGACGACCGTCCGTTGATGGAATTGGTGTTGGATGAGCAGGGGGTGGACGAGCTCAATCGTTTATGGGGTGAGTTTGAGTATGTGTGTGAGTTACCGGTGCGGCAGTTCAGTGGTTTTCTATGGTTTGAGAGGGCGGAGTCTCGTTATTTGTGGGATGAGCGGTTCGACTTTGTCCGCGCGGAGGATTTGTCATTCGTCGAGCCTGAGGCATTTGCGCGTTTGGAGAAAGTGTACTTGGAGAAGTTGCTTGAGGGGGCACCTGATCCGCAGGTGGAGATTGCAGTCAGGGAGTATTTTCGGGGGATGCGGGCGAGGCTCGATCGGCACTTGGAGTTGCGGAACGAGGCGCAGCGACGGCATATTGCCGATTTAGTTCAATTTGCTCAGCGCGCGTATCGCAGGCCATTGAGTGAATCGCAGCGATTGAGTATTGAAAAAGACTACGAGGGGTTTCGAGAGATCGGTGGTGGGGAGCATCGGTCTGCGGTGGAAGATACACTCGTGTCGATATTGACATCTCCATGGTTCCTTTTTCGGTGGGATTTGCAGACGGGTGAGAATGGATCGGAGGTACAGGCGTTAACGGGTTTGGAGCTGGCATCGCGGTTGAGTTACGCGCTTTGGGGGAGTTTGCCAGACGAACGGTTAGTGCAAGCTGGGATTGAAGGAGCGTTGGAGCGGGATCGTGAGATAAGCGAGCAGATTCATCGCATGGTTGAAGACCCACGAATGAAAGGGATGCTTGGGGAGTTTCTTGGAAGTTGGTTGGAGTTTCGTCGGTTCACCGAGCATCAAGGGGTGGATCGAGAGGAGTTTGTCAGTTACGACGATCCTTTGCAACGCGCGATGGCAGCAGAGCCGATCGAATTTTTTTGGGGATTGGTACGAAATGGAGGGGCCTTGCGAGAGTGTCTCGATGCACGGTATGTCGTTGTGAATTCTCGTTTGGCGTCCCATTATGGGCTTTCGCAGATTGACTTGTTCTCGTCGGATCCTTCGCAATGGCATCGAATCGCGTTGCAGGAGGGGAGTCCTTGGGGTGGCTTTGCTACGATGGGAGTTTTTTTAACGAGCAATTCGCCGGGGTTGCGAACGAGTCCGGTCAAGCGTGGTTATTGGATGATTCGACGTTTGGTCGGTGAGCGCATACCTGCGCCGCCGCCGGATGTGCCTGAATTACCCAAGTCCGAGAAGGATAGCGGCGGGGAATCGTTGCGAGAGTTGTTAGCGAAGCATCGTGAGCATCCTAGTTGTGCGGTGTGCCACCAGCGGTTTGACTTTGCGGGTTTAATGCTGGAGGGATTCGATCCGATTGGCAGAGTGCGTCGGGAAGATTTAGGTGGAAGAGAGATCGACGCTAGGGCCGCGTTACCTGATGGGAGGGAAGCGGAGGGGGTGCAAGCTTTGAAGCGTTACTTGGTGGAGGAACGTTACGACGACTTTCGATTGCATTTTTGCAGAAGTCTGGCAGCATTTTTGTTAAATCGTACTTTGGTCGTATCGGATGATTTGTTGATCGAAGAGATGATTGCGCAGATGGACAAGAACCAGCAGCGGGTTCTAGTGGCGATTGAAGTAGTTTGTACTAGTACGCAATTTCGAAATAAGCGAGGAGTACAGGGGCAATGAGCAACGAGAGAAGTAAACGATTGGATCGCCGTTTGTGGTTGCGGGGTAGCGGCGTACTGATGGGGTTGCCTTGGATGGAGTCATTGCGAAGTTGGGGAGATGCTGTGACGCAGGCTGCTGAAGCGGGGCAGCAGGTTGAAGGGGGGCAGCGGGGAGAGTATCCGAAGCGACTAGCGATTCTGTTTATGGCTTGTGGGGTTCATCCGACGAAGTGGTGGGCGAAGGGTGCGGGGAGTGAGATGGAGTTGAGTTCTTGTTTAGCTCCGTTGGAGGGGCAGCGGGA